>CAYWDC010000001.1:0-38582 GCA_964456955.1 uncultured Gammaproteobacteria bacterium
AAGGGTCGGGAGAATAACAGCTGTATACGGATGTTTTGCCGCGTAAGGAATGGTGATAGTGGTTGGAGCTTGACGGAATCATTAAAAGTCAAACAACTTAATTTTCTATTCCTAAAAATATTCAAGGTGTGTATTTAAATTTCAAGTACCATGCATAAGCATTAACAAGAAGTGAAAAACTGTATCAAATTGTGAGAGTCCATTCTTTAGTCAGAAAGACGTAAAGAACTAGGCAGCTAAATGAAAATTGTCTAATAGCTAGATTCCATGAGAGATCCCAGAAGCATTTTTGAGTTTATGCATCAACCATATTTGAGGGAGCATCACTAAAGAGGCTTCTGCGCCTGCAATCCAAGCAAGAATATCAGGCCATATTGTCACTTTTTTCTCCGAATATTTTGGTTTTTTTGAAGATGATAATTGATCATTTTTGCAAATATAATATTTTAAATTGCTTTATTTCCAGCATATAGGTAAATTTTTTAATTATTTTATCTAATTGTAAAGAAATGTTCCACCGGGCCATGACCTTTTCCTAAATGCTGTTTTTTTGCAGCGGCGATGGCAGCACTGAGATAACGCTTTGCGTTGCGAATTGCCGTAGCAAGATCCTTACCTTGTGCTAAATGTGCGGCGATCGCGGCAGATAAAGTACAACCAGTGCCATGCGTATTTTGCGTGGCAATGCGTGGGTGCTGCAGCATCGTGCAACTATTGGTATTATTATCAAAAAACACATCATTTGCTTCCGACGTTGCTAAATGTCCACCCTTTAGTAACACATTGCTTTGATAGGCTTGTCCGAGTGTACGTGCCGCATGTTGCATGGCATCGAGCGAAGCAATATTGTTCGTCCCTAGTAATGCATTTGCCTCTGGAATATTGGGGGTGATTAAAGTCGCCAGCGGAAACAATGTTGGCAGCGTTTTTATTGCTGCAGTATCAATCAGTGGCGCGCCACCTTGCGCCATCATCACAGGATCCAGGACGATATTTTTTGCTTGCCAATATTGCAAGCGTTGCTTAACAACGAGCATGATGTCGCGACTATAGAGCATGCCAATTTTTACGGCGTGGATTTTTAGATCGGCAAAGATGGCGTCGATCTGTGCCGCGATCATCGCGACTGGCAAAGCAAAAATATCGTTAACACCTTGCGTATTTTGTGCAGTTATCAGCGTGACTGCCGTTGCCGCATAGGCGCCGTTAGCGGCAATTGCTTTCAGATCCGCTTGGATGCCGGCACCAGCAGAACTGTCGGAACCGGCGATGCTGAGGACGCCGCTTCTTTCACTGTGCAAATTGATACTCCTTAATAAAAGTGTGTAGTTTCCGACAGGCTTGTGGTGGGTTTGCATCTGCTAAGATTGCCGATACTGTAGCAATACCATCGACACCGGTTTGTAGTACACTGTTAACGTTTTTGTGGTGAATGCCGCCGATGGCAACTAATGGTTTGTCGATTAAATGGCGAAAATCGCGCAAAGCATCAATGCCGATTGCTGGTGCTGCAAAAGCTTTGGTTGTCGTCGGAAAAATTGGACCGATGCCAAAATAATCAACATCAGCGTTGGCAAATTCTTTTGCTTGTTGCAGGTTTTCTAATGATAAGCCGACAATTTTCTTTGCGCCTAAGATCGCACGTGCCTCACTAATGCTGGCGTCGTCTTGTCCTAGGTGCACACCATCCGCGTCGAGTTGTTTGGCAATGTCGATATGATCATTGATGATTAATTTTATAGGATGCGCGTTGAGCAATGTTTTCAACGTATAACCTACTGCCAATAGGGTTGTTGTGGATGCCTCTTTCATGCGCAATTGCACGCAGCTAATACCATGTGGAATTAGTGATGCAACCACAGTAGGGATACCTTGTGGTGCACACATTGCCGTGTCGGTCACCAAGTAAAGTGAATAATCCTTGGTCATTAGGCGATGCGCAAAATATCGAGATCCACAGCGCTCAATGCATGCAATTTATCAATCAAACTGGCGTAGAATGAGCCTGGTCCTGCAGTGTTACTTGCTGCGTGTTGCCCCGCAATGCTGAAGACGCTCATTGCATACGTTGCTGCGATCCGATAATTATCCTCAATGGCAGCAAATGCGCCAACCACAGCAGTTGCCGCGCAGCCCATGGCTGTGACGTGAGTAAACAAGGGGGTCCCATTGCTTAGCTTGCTAGTATTTTCTTGCGCAACGATAAAATCATCCCTACCACTGATGATGACGACACATTGATTTGTCGTCGCTAATTGTTGCGCGGCAACAACTGCATGCTCGCTGTCTACTAACGAATCAACTCCCTTGCTATTTGCACAGTAATTTGCCAGTGACATGATTTCTGCCGCATTACCGCGAATGATATCGACGCCGTCAGCAATAATAGTTTTTGCCGTTTGGGTGCGCAACCTCGATGCACCGGCGCCAACAGGATCAAGAATGATGGGTATTTTTTTCTCCCGTGCACAGCGCTGTGCCGCTTGCATCGATGCGATCCATCTTTTATCTAACGTGCCGATATTTAGCACTAACACATTGGCGATGTGAATAATTTCCATCAATTCTTCTGGCGCATGGGCCATTAATGGCGATGCCCCAAGTGCCAATAAAACATTAGCGCTGCTATTCATCGCTACCAAATTGGTGATGTTGTGCACTAATGGCTTACGTTCACGTAATGTTGTTACCGCAGAAAAAATAGCTTGTGAAGTGATAATTTTATTATGCATTTTATTTTGCTAGTTAAGTATAGAGAAAACAATGCGCTGACCAATGAGTAATAGATGGGTGTTAGCCAATACTTTAGTGTTAACTAGATTAAAAAAGAAATTTTAAATAATTAGGTAACTTTTGTAAAGTGCAACCATCGCGCTAGATCTTTAGCGAAGTAAGTAATTATAAAATCAGTACCAGCTCGTTTGAGAGCAAGCATATTTTCAATGACCACACTTTTTTCATCAAGCCAACGCCTTTCTGCAGCTGCCTTAATCATCGCGTATACACCGCTGACATCATAAGCAGCAAGTGGCACTTGCGGAAACTTTTGTTTAACACGATGGATGATATCTAAATTGGTGATTGCAGGTTTTATCATAATGATATCTGCACCTTCGGCAATATCAAGCTCAGTTTCACGCAAGGCTTCATTGGTATTGGCCACATCCATCTGATAGCTTTGTCGATCGCCGCGTTGTGGCCCACTATCGGCAGCGTCACGGAATGGACTATAGTAGGATGACGCATATTTGACGCTGTAACTTAAAATGGGTACGTGTTGATAATTTGCTTGGTCCAAGGCACGACGAATTACTTGCACCATTCCATCGATCATGCCGCTTGGCGCAAGCATATCGACACCCGCATTAGCATGTGCAAGCGCTTGTTTTTTCAGGATTTCTAAGGTTTTATCATTGTTGACATCTAACCTGCTCACGGTTTCGTCAAGGATGCCGCAGTGTCCATGATCAGTAAACTCACAACAACAAATATCGCTGATTATCAGTAAATCGGGTGCCATGCTTTTTATTTGGCGAATCGCCTGCTGCACAATACCGTTATCACTGTAAGCATCTGAACCGTAGCCATCTTTTTTTTGTGGAATGCCAAACAATAACACCGCAGGGATATTTAAGGTCTGGATGTTATTAATTTCAACAGACAAATTTTCTAGGGTAATTTGATACTGTCCTGGCATGCTAGCGATAGGAGTGTTTGCGCCTCGAACATGCTTGATAAACAGTGGGTAAACGAAATCATTGATGCTAAGGTGCGTTTCACGTACCAAGTCACGCACTTTTGGGTGATAGCGTAAGCGGCGTAGTCGTGTTGTTGGAAAAGAGGTGTTAGTCATCAGGTGGTTTTTTAGTGATTTCTTTTGCCGCATCTTGTTCTAGCACCATAGACTCTTCATTGCTGTTATCTTGTTGTAATAATTTATTTTGCACAAGGAGGTTTTGCTGTTTTTTTAACTCGGATGTTGCTTCATGCTTAGTATTATGCGCCTCGCTGTTTGGCACATTGGTGAGATAAAGGTTGACTTGCCGTAAGTCATTGACGCCAAGGATGCCGACAGCTTTTTTCAGTTTAAAGGTGTTAATGATATGATCAAACAGATCACTGGTATAGTTTTGTTGACTCTGGTAAAGTTTTGCTTGTGCGCTCAATACATCAGCGATGGTTTTTGTACCAACTTGATAACTTGCTTCATTACTTGCTAAGGATGCCTTTGCCGAGTTGATTGCTAGTTTGTCGGCTTTAATTTTGCTGATGTCTGCAGACAACTCCAAGTAGGCATTACGAGCCTCAGCGAGGATTTTCCGATGGGTCTGATCTGTGGCAGCGACGGCGATTTGGTAATTGTATTCAGCCGTCTTGGTTTCAGCGCTGTACAAGCCACCTTGATATAGTGGTACATTTAATGTGACGCCGATTGTTGAATTATAGTACTCTGATTTTCTAAAATAATCATGAGTGTAATTATAATTGCCATTTAAGCGGAGGGTGGCCATTTTTCGTGCAGATGTTGCTTTAATATTCTCTTTTGTTGCTAGTGCATGATAGCGAGCTGCCATCAGGCTTAAATTATGTTGTTCTGCTGCTTTAGCCCATTCATCGATGCTTGCCGGGGCTGGTTTTACTAACGGAAAACTCTCTTTGAGCTTGGCGAGGGAACGATAAAACTGTCCAGTGATTTGCCATAGCGCTTCCTTATCACTGGCTAATTTATTTTCCGCAGCAAGGTAAGATGCTTTTGCCAAAGCATAGCTGGAGCGTGCATCGTAAACGGACGTAATGGTATCTAAGCCAACCTTATAACGTTGCATCGCTATTTGCAGTGAACTGTACAATTGTCGTACATTAGCCATAGAATAATCGAGTACGGCCAGGTCTTTTAATATGGTAAAATAAGCGGTTGCAGTGCGCATGATAAGACTTTCCATTGCAACACCGTAATCGGCAGCTGCCGATTTAACATCGAGCTTTATCTCTTTATAATTTTTCAACTTACTCAAATCGAATAAACTTTGATTCAATGACAAGGTGGCGTCAAACTGGTTAGTCGGACTGAGATAACGCCTACTTCTATCCACGGTCTTATTCTGACTACTTTCTAGGTTCAAGTTGGGTAAAAAAGCGGCGCGTGCTTGTGGCAGTTTCGAACGTGCGCTCATATAAGTTGATTTTGCCCGCTTATAGGTGGGATCACTGGCTTGTGCTTGTCGGTAAACTTGCAGCAGATTAGTGGCCGGGGCTTTGGTAATGTTCCCCACTAATATCATGATGCAAAATAAAAGTGTTAGTTTTTTTACTGTCTTTATTGTCATCAGCAGAGCTTACGTATCTCGTACACTCAAGTATTGGATATAAAATGTTTTTTTACTCAACTTACTGCCTGCGCCGGAACCTGTGATGAATCATCACCTGCTTTTTTGCTGTTTCACCTATACTTGTAGTGAATAAATGCTCATGTCAATTACGTATGCTGATATTCCTGGCAGCATGCGCAAGATACATGCAAGATGAGATTTTGCCGGTCAACTGACCAGGGTTTCCGGGCAATATTGTCGTTCATCTACATCTTTTGATTTTTATTGTCTGTTAAAGTATACACGAATATAATGCAAATAAAATAAAAAATCATGGTGGTTACCCGCGGCGAAATCCAACTCTGAATGTAGGGTTAGTGTTGCGTCGTAGGATAAGTATCAATAAGTCCTACAACAAAGGAGCTGCGCTTAACATAGGTGTACAATACGCGCCTGTCCAGTATAATGATATTATGAAAATAAATGTACTACAAATTACTGACTGCCATCTATTTGCTGACTCGACCCAGCAGCTAAGAGGTGTCGATACCGAGCAAAGTTTTTTACGGGTATTAGCAGCAATTTGTGCGACCACAAGAACCCCAGACCTTATTTTATTAACTGGGGATTTGGCAGATCTGGGCGAAGCCGATGCCTATCGTCGTTTGCTGACACATTGTCAGCGATTGACTTGTCCGGTTTTTGCAATCCCGGGTAATCATGACCAAGTGGCTGTGATGAAGCAAATATTCAAAGATAGCAAAATTTCCATGAATCCATCCTTTGTCCGAGGTGGCTGGCATGTTATTTTGTTGAATTCGGTAGTGCTAGGCGATGACGAAGGCACGCTTGCCCCGAGTGAATTACATTTTCTGCAAACAGCATTGACACATTATGCTACATTGCCAACATTGATTGCCTTGCATCACCACGTGAAACCCGTTCATGGTTATATGGATACGATGATGTTAACCAATGCTGATCTGTTTCATGAGATTATCACAGCGCATAAGAGTGTACGTGTGGTGCTGTCTGGCCATGTGCATCAAGCTTTTGAGGAATCATGCAATCATGTAAGGTATCTCGCCAGTCCATCCACTTGTTTTCAAATTAAAGTCAATATTCCCGAATTTACCAAAGATGAAACATCGATGCCTGGCTATCGCTGGTTAGCATTATATGACGATGGTAAAATCGAAACCGAAGTGGTTAGGGTTTAATCGTTAATGCACCTGCGTGATATGGCCATGAAGTGGTAGAGTCAAATAGGAAGACTCATGGCAAAAAATTATAGTGCTAAGATATTGTAGTATTAAACGGTCTTGAACTGGTACAATGTCGTACTGGGTATGTGCTTCGACGCATCCAAATGTTCTTATGGCTACCCAGTTATTTGTGAAGTCACAAATCAGTTCATAATATTTTTATCTTGTAAAATCTAACAAGTCTATTTTATGTCAATTAAAATGATAATCATTAGTGTCGCTGTTTGGCTTGTTGCCACAGTGTTTTATTCGTTGGATTACTTCCAGCATGCCTCCCCCAGTGTATTGTTAATGCCGATTGCCGTGTCGATGCATATGGATGTGAATACTGTTGTCGGCGTCATGGCGATTTATTGGCCTGTGTATGCGATATCGCAGCTCCCGGTAGGTTGGTTGCTTGATCGATATGGTTACCAATGGGTCTTGCCGATTTGCTGCACGATTATGAGTGCGGCTATCGTTATATTTTCGCACATTCCGGTGCTACCTATCATGTGGTTAGCACGAATATTTATCGCCATCGGTTCTGCCGCCGCTTTTTTAGGGGTATTGAAAGTTGCTGCGATGATGCTGCCCAACTCTATTTTCCCTGTGGCGGTGGGGTTAACCAATACCATTGGCACGTTGAGTGCCATATTTGGCCAAGTGTTGCTAAGCTATGGTATTACACATTTGGGTTGGCAAAACGCATTGTCGTTGATTGGTTATTTTGGCTTAATATATGGTGTTGTGCTGTATCTTTGCTTGCGTATCAAGACGCAGACCAAGCATAGTAATATTTCGCGCAAATTATCTTTACAACATTTGGGTGTATTGCAGTCAAAAGAACTCTGGTTTATTGCCCTTTATGCGGGTCTTATGGTTGGCACGGTTGTTAATGCGTTTTCTGAGCTTTTTGATGTTGTTTTTTTACAATATACTTACCACTTAACCGCTATAAAAGCCGCGTCAATCAGTTCCACTATATTTATTGGCATTGCAGTTGGCGGACCCAGTCATGGTGTGATTAGTGCGTTGATAGGTGGCAAAAAGCGATCGATGATCATTGCAAATCTGTTAACGATTGTCATTTTCGGTATCATTGTATTATTGCCTGCTGCACTGAGTGTGCTTTCTTTATATGTGCTCTATTTTTCTTTAGGCTTTTTTATTTCCAGTATGTTACTGGCTTTTTCAGTGGTCAATGATATTTTTCCCAATGAAATGCAAGGAACGGTGTTGGCAATCGTGAACATGGTTATTGGTTTGTGTGCCGCTTTTTTTCAGCGCTTCATTGGTCATGTCAGTGCCTGCATCAATGGCGGTGACATTAAAATGATAAATAATCCCCATGTTTTCACTTTATCGTTTATTTTCTTGTTATGTCCATTGATGTTAAGCTTTGTTTTATTATTATTTACGCGTACGCGTTATAAGGTCATGATTTAAATACGCCAGATTAATTAAATGATCGGTTGGTTAACATTTTTAACTAAGATTGCAGATTTAAGTTTGGCTAAGTCTCGTTGTTAAATTGACTAGTATGAATATATAAGACAAGGTTACTATGACAGAATCGCAGCCGTTGCACCTGTTCACTGAGAAGGCGTATCTTAACTATTCCATGTATGTGTGATCCTCGATCGCGCCTTACCTCACGTTGGTGATGGCTTAAAACCGGTCCAGCGTCGCACTATCTATGCCATGTCGGAATTAGGTTTAAATGCGTCGGCAAAATATAAAAAATCGGCACGCACCATCGGTGATGTGTTGGGTAAATTTCATCCGCATGGTGATAGTGCTTGTTATGAAGCCATGGTACTGATGGCACAAGATTTTTCCTATCGTTATCCTTTAATCGATGGACAAGGCAATTGGGGTTCACCCGATGACTCAAAATCATTGTCAACGGAATAGATAGGCAGTGGTAGTAGTTGACATTAGATGCCAGTAATCCTATTTTACTATATTAACTGTTTTAGGGATTAACTAAATATTATAGTGGCAATTGAATAGAAAGGGAAAACCTTATCATGGCAGCAATAAAACGCACAATAAGCGATGACATCCATATCTTAGGCGATTTATTAGGACAGATACTGAGGCTGTATGAGGGAGAATCGACTTATGCCTTAGTAGAAAAAATTCGTATTTTATCAAAATCTTCGCGAGAATCTGAGAAAGATTTACAGACGTTGCATCGTCTCATTCATGATGTGCCAGACGACCTGACACCCCAGTTAGCAAGGGCGTTTGGCCAGTTTCTACATTTAGCTAATATTACTGAATCTTATGATAATCAACGGCAGTTACGCCAACAACCAGAACCTCTGATGGCTATGTTGCCTAAGCTGTTAAAAAAGAAACTCTCTGCTAAAAAGATTGCTAACGCCTTACGTGAGCAACAAATCGAATTAGTATTGACTGCACATCCTACAGAGGTCAAACGTCGTACTTTGATTCAAAAGTATAGTTATATTGCTGGTTTATTAGAGCAACGTGATCGTATAGAAATGACGAAAGATGAGATTGCACATTGGCAAGATAAACTGAAAACAACAGTGAATGCTATTTGGTTAACCGATGAAATTCGTCGCGTTCGTCCCACCCCAGTTGAAGAAGCTAAGTGGGGATTTGCCATCATCGAGGATACGCTTTGGCATGCTATACCACAATATTTTCGGCAACTTGATGCTGCTATGCAAAAGTACTTAGGAGAAAATTTGCCGTTAGATTGCACCCCTATTCGAATAGGGTCTTGGATGGGTGGTGATCGTGATGGTAACCCTCACGTTACGGCGGCAGTGACTCAGGAAGTATTGCTACTCGCGCAATGGGTGGCTATGGACCTTTATACACGAGAGGTTAATCACATGATACAGCATTTGTCGTTGCATGCATGTAACGAATCATTGCGCCAAAGTGTGGGAGAAACCTCTCAACCTTATCGAGCGTGTCTGCGTATTTTACGCGATCGTTTAAAAGCAACAGGTGCTTGGTTACAATCCCAATTGGCTGGCCATACAATTGAGCCTAAGATGTCGTTGATATTATGTCGTGAAGATTTATTGCAGCCTTTGATGCTTTGCTATCAGTCATTGTTAGATTGTAATGCAAGTGCTATTGCCAATGCTGACCTGTTAGATTTAATTCGTCGCGTACATGTATTTGGTATCTCGTTGATGCGTTTAGATATCCGCCAAGCAGCTGATTATCATACGGAAGCTATCGCTACCATTACAAATTATTTTGGCTTAGGTAACTATGCAAACTGGTCAGAACAAGAGAGATGTTTATTTCTGCAACAAGAACTAGGCAACAAGCGATCTTTACCGTTAGCTGAGTTAACCGTTAGTGAAAACGTTCAGGAGGTATTTGACACTTGCCTATGTATTGCAGCACAAAATCCTGACATCATGGGTGCTTATGTAATTTCTATGGCCAGTGCAGCGTCGGATGTTTTAGCCGTACATTTGCTGCAAAAAGTGGCGGGTGTGAAACAGCCAATGCGTGTGGTTCCGCTCTTTGAGACACTTGATGATCTAAATCATGCTGCCGGTGTGATGCAAGCGTTATATAATATGCCGATTTATAAGAACATGCTAAATGGCCAACAGGAAGTTATGATTGGCTATTCAGACTCAGGTAAAGATGCCGGCAAGTTAGCCGCTAGTTGGGCACAATATGAAGCACAAGAACAGCTACTTCATGTATCGCAACAAGCAGACATACAATTGACTATATTTCATGGTCGTGGTGGTTCAGTTGGTAGAGGTGGCGGGCCAGTGCATGCTACCTTACTGTCTCAACCGCCAGGTTCTGTACAAGGTCGCATGCGCGTAACCGAACAGGGTGAGGTGATCCAACAGAAATATGGGTTGCTTACTTGGGCACAGCACAATCTCATGTTGTATAGTGTTGCGATGTTAGAGGCAACACTCATACCACCGCCAGAGCCTAAACCAGAATGGCGTGAAATAATGGCTCAAATATCAGAAATTTCATTACATGTGTATCGAAAAATAGTGAGGGAGAATCAAGATTTTGTCACGTACTTTCGACAGGTAACGCCAGAACAGGAATTAGGTCGATTGTTAATTGGTAGTCGACCCAATAGACGTAAAGCAAAGGGTGGTATTGAAAACTTGCGTGCCATTCCTTGGGTATTTGCCTGGACACAAACACGCTTGATGTTACCAACCTGGTTGGGTATCGGCGAAGCATTAGACGCGTTATGGTCTAAGCAAAAAGATATGTTGTGCGATATGCTCAATGACTGGCCATTTTTCTCTGTGTTAATAGATATGCTTGACATGACGCTAACTAAGACTGACATTGATATTGCTGCTTATTACGATGCTTGTTTAGCAAGCCCGGAGACCAAAACATTTGGTGCCGATCTGCGTCGCCGGTTAAAACAGACCGAGGAGATAGTACGAGTCATTGCTGCCAATCAGACTTTTCAGGAACCGCAGCAGAACTTATATAAGTCTCTTAAGGTGCGTAACACTTATGCGGATCCGTTGAATTTCTTACAGGCGGAAGTTATGAGGCGATTACGTCAAGGAAGGGTACATAATAAGGCAGCTTTGGAGGACGCATTGGTTTTGTGTGTCGCTGGGATTGCGGCAGCAATGAAGAATACGGGTTGAGGGCGGTAGTTGAGAAGGGAATATAATATTGTGTCCATATACCTCGATTTAAACTCATAGTTTCCAGTTTCGCTAAATAACATGCGATTTTATAGAGAATTGCTTCTGGTTAATAATATAAGCAAAAATACACCATAATAATGAGTCCGCAGTAATCTTAAATGGGGGCTGTCGATTATTGTTTACTCTAAAATCAGTTTTGCAAGGCACCCTGTATTGACCTCCATTACCCATTTAACTCAGAAAGTAAAAAGCATGACTTTACAAAATTTCAGGTTAACTCGTTTGGATAGCTAAATAAACCGACAAAGCCTAAATGTGATGAATCTAAATCTAGTGAATAATTACTCTAATCGTGTGGTGGTCACCAACACGGGATATTTGTTGCTGTTCGCAGTCAATGAACTGCCGCAATTGGCCAAGGGTAAAGGGAATAAGATGATCAATATTCCGATGGCAAAATACAAGGACAAAGAAGAATACATTGTCGATGTTGCGGTGTTGCACAGTAAGCAAGCATGAGTATTTTATTCTTGGAAACGGCAAATCACCTTAAAAGCAAAAGATCTGGCTCGTTATCTTGGGAAGCGTGGACAACGTGGCAGCAAATTACCGCGCGGTTACCAGCGCGTAAGCCGCATAGCGGTCGTTGTGTAAAAAATGCCATAGTTGGGTTAATAAATCAGCATATGGCCATTCAATGGGTTACTGTGAACGCTCATTATACTAAAGGCGATGGAAAAAAGTGATTATATTGCGTTTAAACAGACCATGTGTTAAATTGCACTGCTACCTTGCAATGACAAGGTTTTTTATTTTCATCTAGAGGATGACGGGTGATGCAGCCGACAGCACATATTTGGCAAAATGGACAGTTTGTTCCTTGGCAAGAGGCCAACACACATGTGCTGAGCCATGGATTGCATTATGGTAGTGGCGTATTCGAAGGTATCCGTTGCTATGAAACCCCACAAGGTAGTGCCATCTTTAAGTTAGCTGCCCACGTGGCCCGATTAGTCTATTCAGCTAACGCCTTGGGCATGCAATTACCCTATAGTGAAGCTGAGCTGTGTCAAGCCATAACAGACACCGTGGCTAAGAACCGATTGCAGGCTGGGTACATCCGTCCGTTAGCCTATTATGGTTATGGTGCGTTGGGGGTCATGCCGAGTAAAGAGTTACCGATTGAAGTGGTTATTGCCTGCTGGCCTTGGGCAGACTACCTAGAAGCACCAGCCGTGGATATTAAGATCAGTGATTTTATTCGTATTCATCCACAATCAAGTGTTGCCGACGCAAAAATTTGCGGTCACTATGTCAATAGCCTGTTGGCCCGCACTGCGCTTCGTGATACTCATTACCATGAAGCCTTACTGCTCGATCATGACGGTTTTGTTGCTGAAGGCAGTGCAGAGAATATCTTCATTGTCCGTGAAGGTCACCTGATCACCACGCCATTGGGCACCATTTTACCGGGTATCACCCGCGCCACGGTCATGGAGATGGCAGCAAACAGGGGATATGCGGTGAGTGAAGAGCGTTTCACACCCGCGGCGGTGCTGGCAGCCGATGAAGCCTTCTTCTGTGGTACCGCAGTAGAGATTGTGCCGATCCGCTCGCTCGACGACCAATTGATCGGCAATGGTGAGCCAGGACTCATTAGTCAGCAATTGCAACAGGCGTATCAAGCCATTGTCCATGATAAAGATGCCGATTTCATGGACGCCTTAACCAGGGTTAATTTCGTAGCAGGAGTATGAACGTATCAACAGAGTAGATTACGATTCTTGTTACTAGTAGCCTTGATAGAGATATAAGTACTTATGGCCCATTGTTAGACAATTTGCTACGATTTTCTTCTAGGTAGGATAATAGTTTTGCCGTTGTAATGCTTATTAATGCAATTAACGTAAATAATGAGCACATCAGTAAAACGTGGATAAGATTCGCCTGTGAAATTTTATAGATGGTATCATTTTTCACAATAGTGGTAGATAATATGACACCGACTAAACTGCCTATTAAAGTACTCATATAAAATATTCCCGCCGCCATTCCTGAATGTTCTTTTTTCACTTCTTTGAGCGCTAAAATTACTAGCGCTGATGATAGCAGACCGTAACATAGACCTGGGAAAATAAGTAACAGCATAATCTGATACGCCGATATATTGTGAGCAAAACTGAACACAAGATATAATATCGAAAAGCACAGGCAACTTGTAATAATAAAAGGCAGCTCTCCATATTTTTTAATTAAATGTCCACTGGTTGGGGCTATTATTCCTACGACAATCGACATAGGAAATAGTAACAACCCTGATTTGATGAGTGAGAATCCCATATTGTTATTTAAGTACAAACTGATGATGTAAATAAAACTATAGAAACTCAAATTAGTTAATATCCTCAATGCACAGCCTAAAAGAAAGGGCCTATTGGTTAAAATAGAGATGTCAAACAAAGGAGCTTTTGTTTTTTTCTCAGAGACGAAAAATAGTACAAACAAAATAATCGATGCGGATAGCAGTAAAAATGCTACCAGCTTTCCGTGAGTCATTTGACTAGTAGTTAATATAGCCATGATTAATAAACACAGTGATACGGCGAAAAGCATGAATCCAACAATATCAACCTGTTTTTCTGCTACCGTTTTTTTTATTTTAGGGCATACATAAACAGAAATAAGCATTAATACAGCCAAAGGGGCATCTATTAAGAAGAACCAGCGCCAACTGAAATAATTTACTAGAAAACCGGCGATTGCCGGCCCTACCGTCATGGAAATTCCCACCATCCCAGTTAGTATGCCAAGTAAGAAGTGTTTCTTTTCCTCGGAAGCACTTTTGAGAATCACGGCCGTTGCATTTGGCAAGATCATACCGGCAGCCAATCCTTGCATTAATCGCGATATTATTAACTCACTATAAAGATAGCTGATACCAATAACAAAAGACGCAATGCCAAATGCCGCTAAACCAAGCGCAAGAAGTTTCTTGTTGCCATGAATATCGCCAATTTTCCCGGTCAATGCGATCGACACCGAGAATGTTAACAAGTAGCTTATATTGACCCATTCTATTTGTAAAAATGATAAAGCTAGTTCTTTCCCTAACGGCTGAATGATGATAGGCATGCCAGTGTAACCAATGCCGACAACTAAAATGGCGAGGAGCATTGAAAACAGCACGTAAAAATAGGATTTTTTAATCATAATTAACATTATGGATTATAGCTGGTATTGATTCGATTGACAAAAGTCAGTGAATGAATAATTATGACTATTTTACCACTATCTTGAACAACGGCATCCTACTAATGTAGGCAAAAAATACGGTATAATCTTGAAAAAATTGCTAGGAGTTGCCTTTGGTCAACTATCAACTGTTTACGTCGGAGTCAGTGTCCGAGGGGCATCCTGACAAGGTTGCCGATCAAATTTCCGACGCTATTTTAGATGCCATTATCGAGCAAGATCCGCAAGCACGCGTTGCCTGCGAAACGTTTACCAAGACGGGCATGGTGGTTGTTGGTGGTGAGTTATCGACCTCTGCCTGGGTGGACCTAGACGAGTTAGTACGTGATGTAGTCAATAACATCGGTTACACTAGAGCAGAATATGGTTTAGATGCGATGTCTTGCGCCGTATTATCGGCGATTGGCAAGCAGAGTGATGATATTGCCCAAGGTGTCGATGCCACGACATTACAGGGTATGGGCGCGGGTGATCAAGGCATGATGTTTGGCTATGCCAGCAACGAAACCGACGTATTGATGCCAGCACCGATCACCTATGCACATCGCTTAGTTGCACAACAGGCCAAGCTACGTCATCGGGGTGATCTTGCCTGGCTGCGTCCAGATGCAAAAAGCCAAGTCACTATCCGTTATGTTGATGGCCAGCCAGTTGCCATCGATACGGTGGTATTATCGACACAACATGATCCCAATATTAAACAAGCGGAGCTGGTCGAAGCGGTGCGCGAAGAGATCATTAAGCCAGTGTTGCCAGAAAGATGGCTCACCACAGCAACCAAGTATTTTGTCAATCCGACCGGTCGTTTTGTTGTTGGAGGGCCACAAGGTGACTGCGGTTTGACCGGACGTAAGATTATCGTTGATACCTATGGCGGTATGGCTCGTCACGGTGGCGGTGCATTCTCTGGTAAGGATCCGTCAAAGGTCGATCGCTCAGCCGCTTATGCTGCCCGCTATGTGGCAAAAAATATTGTTGCCGCGGGACTTGCCGATCGATGTGAGATTCAATTGTCTTATGCTATCGGCATGCCAGAGCCGACATCGATTAGCGTTGATACCTTTGCTACCGGAAAAATTACTGATGAGCAAATTGTCGAGTTGGTGCGAGAAAATTTCGATCTGCGCCCTGGTGGTATCATTACCATGCTCGATTTATTAAAACCAATTTATCGGCCGACCGCAACCTATGGTCACTTTGGTCGTGAGCAAACGACTTTTACCTGGGAAAAAACCGATAAAGCACAAATCTTGCGTAACGCAGTAAAGTAACATAAACGGTACCAATGGGTTATTGGTACACATGTATGGTTTGTTTAGAAGAATTGATATAATCGTGTTTGATATCTACTATCATGTGTATCATATTGGTATATAATATCGTTTTTCTTGACTGACAGATTAAAGGGGGGCGATGTTAGTTCAACTCCACTATCAATACAAAAGCGTGTACTAGGGCCGGTGATAATATCAATGTTGGCTATGAAGTGGTCTTTTGGTAGACATTCCGTAAAAATAAGATAGCGATATTGTTCAAGTTTTGGGATAATTTTTTGGATATCTTGGTTGGACAGATGCTGTAGTACTTGCCGTAAGCATACGACATCTCCTTTGGGCAGTGGATCTTCAATGATATTTAACACTCGGAAATCTACATCAGTACCCTTAAATTTTTCTTGATTTCGTTTAATAAGAGACTCAACAATGTCGCAAGCGATATATTCTTTACAGAAAGGGTAAATTTGTAAACCAACAGCGAAATCACCACAGCCAAGATCGACTAGTTTTACTTTTTTATCGAATTTCCTCAGAAAATTTTTAACAGAATTTACATATCCGTTTACCAATATGGAGTCATGGGAACCTGGTCCAGAATAAAAATCTTTTTTAGAAGTGGGTTTTCCCCAAAAATTTTCTTTGTATATTTTTGTAAAAACTTGTTGTGTACTAAGTTTCTTAAATTTCCTAAAATTATATTTAGTTATAAGTACTCTTATAATTTCTGCAACCCAATTGGGCAAGATTCTTTTTGCAAGTTTCCTAATATCCCATTTCATAAATAAAAAATTCCTCTATCATACGTTTAATGATCAGGTTTTTATTGATTATACACACCTTACATGCCCACAGCAATTGGGCTTGGCTGCGGAGCAGTCCGCAACACGGCATAGTAAGCAGCGCCGTTGTTACCCAACATGGCTTATTTAATTTTGCGATAACCGATAACTGCGGTGAGCACCGCGCCGAACATTACTAGGATGGTGTCAATCTAGGTAACCAGGACAAAGTTTGTCCCCGTATTATTTGCTCTGTAACTGCTGCAAATTGTTATCCTCAGTTGGATCGACTCGAGATATGTTTTTACTAATCAGCTGCTCTTTCTTTTCCCACAAACGGTTTAACCAGGCTTGAAAATGGATACGAAATGCACGATTGTTTTGGTAATCACCACGTAGATCTGCGGGGATTTTGATTATCTCTATGTGCACGATGATATGTTTCATTTTTCCTTGTAAAAATGTCCAGCTAATGTGCTTGGGTTGTGAATAAATAATGGTAACATTTAAAATGGTATCGATCTGTTCTGCCATGCTTGCAACAACCTGAGCAATACCAGAAGCTTTTGGTTTTAACAAGTGTTTGTAAGGAGATCGTTGTTGCTGTTGTTTTTCTGCAGTAACGCGTGTGCCTTCAACGTAATTGATCAAGGTGACAGGCTTACCACGAAAACGCTCACAGGTTTTGCGGGTGGTGTCCAAGTCTTTATTGCGTTGTCGAGGATGCTTTTTTAAATAAGTTTTACTGTGTCTTTGCATGAAAGGATAACCCATAATCCAACAAGCTTGTCCGATTATCGGTACCCATAATAATTCTTTTTTCATAAAGTAACGCAACTGCGGAACAAGACGATCCAATACCTTTTGCAATACAAGAATATCGAGAAAACCCTGATGGTTGGCGATGAGTAAATACGACTGTTTTTTGCTCAGGGGTTCTGTACCTGTCACATGCCATTGCGTGCGTGTGGTTAAACATATTACCCAACGTAATGTTTCACTCCACAGCGATGGTATTTTAAATAACCGATTGGTGATTTGTTGGCGCCATGCTGGTATTGGCGTAATTAACCATAATAACATCACCATGAAAAAAATGATTGCTAACAATACGCTAAACCCAACATAAAGCAAGAATGCAATGATGGCGAGTAGCGGACCGGGTAGAAGAGCTAACATACGTATCTTTGCCAACTAACCAGCAGAATAACGTCGGTACGGTAGTTGGTTAATATTGCAGAGCAGTGTCAATAATATCGTACTTAGCATGTTAGTATTCTTGATCAGGTTTTTTCATCTTGCAAATAACGCGGTTACGGTTTCACGTGAGTGTGCCAAAGATAATGTATCTTTGATAGATTATGACTTTTGCAATACGTGGACGCGAATTGTAGTAGACACTCATGACAAAACCTTATGTCTCGTGCTTATAGTCAGCAGCCCACCAATTTGTACAGCAAGCTTGCGCTTTTTGCAGTAAAATCGCCGTTCTCACGTATTGGGCCAAAAACCGGTAGAGCAATGTCTGCTGCGTATAATGTATTATTGCGATACAGAAAAGAATCCATTACGATCTTGACGCAGGTTTGCTAGGCTGTTTTGACAGTAAATACAAAGGACCGCTTTGCCCACAACTGATCAGACTAATGCCAGCAGCAAATAAAAGCAATGTCAACGTAATGTTAGCAATGGTTTTCATATGTTGAAGTCTATCAAATTAACAGTGGTAATGAAACTGCAAATCGTTTAGCATTCTTAATTATGACAGAAAAATTGGAAACTATAGCGTTTAATACCGCGCCAACCCCACAGGCGTGTGTGATTTGGTTACATGGTTTGGGTGCGAGTGCCGATAATTTCGTACCTATGGTGTCACAATTGCAATTGCCGCAACGCTTAGCAGTGCGTTTTGTGTTTCCGCAAGCGCCTGTGCAACCGGTAACTATTAATCTTAAGCATAGTATGCCAGCATGGTATGATGTGTTTGGTCTTGCATTAACCAGCAAGCAAGATGAAGCTGGGATCCGTCGTGCCGAGGCACAGCTTAGACAATTAATTCAATCGGAAATTGCGGCTGGCATCTCAAGTGATAAAATTATATTAGCAGGATTTTCGCAAGGTGGTGCGTTGGTGTTACACACGGCGTTGCGTTATTCGCAAAGATTAGCTGGGGTGATAGCCTTGTCGGCATATTTACCGCTTGCGGATTTGCTTGCTGATGAGATCAATAATGCAAATCGATACCTACCGGTTTTGCTTGCTCATGGCAATGCCGATAGTGTATTGCCGCAAGCAGCAAGTGAAATGAGCCGAGCTTATCTAGAAAAACTGGGATGTTCTGTAACATTTAAAACCTATAATATGGCGCACCAAGTCTGCGATGAAGAGATTATTGATATTGCTATTTGGATGCAGCAAGTTTTGTGAATTTTGTTAAACGTTTAGCAATATCAGTATCGTACTCAATATGTTTTAGGACTATTGATAAAAATTGATCAGCGACTTTTCCGTGCGCATTTTTTATTTATGGTTATGCTATGACAATCAATCTCTAAAATTCTCAAACTGCAACGGTAAGCTGAAATTTTTTTCTTTTAATGCGACTATTACACCTTGCAAATCATCACGCTTTTTGCTACTGACGCGAATTTTCTCACCCTGGATGGTCGCTTGCACCTTGAAATTCGCATCTTTAATGAACTTAACGATTTTTTTTGCTGTGACGTGATCTAAACCTTGTTTCACTTCGAGAATCAATTTGGCCTGCGCTAGATTTTTATCCAATGGTTGTGCATGCAGCGCACTGATGTCGATACCGCGCTTGATGAGTTTAGCATCAAGAATATCTTTCATTTGTGTTGTTTGAAATGCTTCTGGCGCATTGATGATAACGGTGTTATCCGTAAATGCAAACGTTGCTTCGATGCTTTTAAAATCGAAACGGTTCTTCAGTTCACGCTTGGCCTGATCGACGGCATTCATTAGCTCATGGGTATTGACGGTTGATTCGATGTCAAATGATGGCATAGCACTCCTATTTTGGTACGATGGTTAATATATCAGTAAACAGTTTCTTGTTTGGCACTAGATGGGTTTTTCCTTCAAAGATAAGGGTAGTGTGGCGCAATTCAATTTTTTCGACCACACCTTCTACACCACCGACAGCGATGTAATCGCCTTTTTGAATGGTATTATTAAACAATAAAAATGCCCCAGAAACTATATTGCTGAGCAAATCTTTTAATGCATAACCGACAGTAAAGCCAAGTAAACCGGCGCTGGCAATCAGTGCGCCGAGGTTAACACCTCCGGCACCTAATGCAGCGATTAGGCCAATTAAGAGAATGCTATTGCGCATGACTTTACGGGTTAACTTCAGCATTTGCTGATGCTGAGTGCCAATGATTTTGTGCAACATGCGGACAGCGATCTTTGCTATCAGCCAAAAAATAACAAAGACGATAACGGCGTAGATAATGTGTTTTATCATTATTGGCACTTGATTCCACAAATCCATCAAAGGTTGCTGCATGTTGTTCCTATAACTATTTATCGCTAATATTAAATAACTTTTTATACTTTATGGATCGTAATTTCATTTGCGTGTACCATTGTTTGTTAGCAAATATGTGTCTATTTTAGGCCTATAGAGGGTGAAATGCGCACACACCAGAGTGGTTCGACCTCTGCATAAAAAAACCAGTTGCCTAACCCCAACCAAATACCATCAGCGGTGTGGCGATGAAGCGGATAAAGAATTGTAATAGAATTAGCACTGGAATAGGTGAAAGATCGATACCACCGATAGGTGGAATGATGTGCTGAGCAGGGCTCAATAATGGTTTTGTTAAATAGTATAGTGCTTCTTGCAATGGCGTAGTACTGTGGTTTACTATCGAAATCCAGTTTAAAATCACATAGGCAATGATTCCCCAGAAGAAAATCCTTGCTGTTAAGTAACACAAATTACCAACAACGGCAATTGCCAAATGACCGATGTTTGGTAATGTTTGCTTGTTTATCCATATGAGTAACAGCAATTGCAGCGTACTGATTAAGACAATAACCAGCAAACATGACCAATTGAAATGACCTTTGCTAGTGAGGATCGATTGCAGTGGTTGTAGCACTGGTTGGGTAAATTTTACTAACCAATGGCAAATAAGGTTGTGCCCACTAGCTCCAGTCCATTCCAGGAGCAGGCGCAACATCAAAATGATTAAATAAAATTGTGAAATAAGATTTATGACAGACAACACGTAACTTTATTACTCCTTAAAATTAAATAGCGTTAATTTACCCCAGGCTTATAGTCTGTAGAAAAAAATGCATGAAAAATACATACTACGATGGTACCTCTAGCAAACATTGTACTAAATTTGTGCCGACAAGGTGTCTAATGTAAAATGTTCTTGTTTAGTTGTTAACATACGATGTTGCTTTGATCATAAATAACTATTTCTACTTTGTGCAAGATTAACGTATTTTTACAAGATTGTCATTAAATCGAATAATTTTATGGCGTTAATTACCTGATACATATTGCTAGAGCCTAGATCATGACCGCTGCAACTTGGCTTTGCATCGATCGGTATCAATGTTAACTTATGCCAGCTTTAGTATTAATGCAACAAAATATGTCTTAAATCTTATTAATTAATTACAATGAAGACATTTAACTCTATAGGCTACATTAAGTTAGTTGTTACCTGTGTAGTTTTTTAAGGAGCCGATCATGGAAAGTCAAAAAATCATCGACAAATTAAACGGTATGCTAGAACAAGAACTTGCCTGTGCAATTCGCTATGCTACGCACGCGGCAGTTATTACTGGTCCCTATGCGGAAACGGTGGCGGAGCGTTTAGCAGAAATAGCCACTGATGAGATTGAGCATGCGAAAAAATTACGTGAACGAATTACCGCTTTAGGTGCAAAACCAAGCATGAATGTTTCCACCGCTGGTCTAAAGTATGCTGATAAACTTGATGAAATTTTACAAATCAACATCGATGAGGAAAAACACGCTGTTGCTGGATATATTGATATTCTCGCAGAGATACCTGAAGAAAATGTCATTCTTTATCGTACCGTAGAAGATATCATTCAAGACGAACAAGAACATCTTGAAGAATTAGAAGTGTTAATTACTACGCATTAAGTATTATTATATATCCCTAAAATACCTATTGACTAATGTGTGCAAGGCCAATGCTTTAATTATGATTGTAATATAGATGCACTGTTGCATTCAACGGTCAACTTAACAATGTGACACTTCGGACAAGTGAACATGGTAATGAATGTAGTCAGCCTATTGAAACAGGCAAGTTTGCAACACGCTTCAGATGTGCATTTTGCTACCGGACAACCACCGTGGTTGCGAGTCGATGGGCAATTACGCGCCCTTGAGCCAGCGGCATGTAGTGATGAGGACATGAAGATATTGTTGCAGACGGTGATGAGCACCGAGCAACAACAGAAATTTACTCAAAGGCGTGAGCTCGATTTTGCATTTACTATCGAAGATGGTATGCGCTTGCGTGTAACTGCTTTTCAACGGCAAAGTGGTAGCGCAGTGGTATTTCGTTTGTTGCCACGACAAATTCCCTCATTAGTGAAACTGCATTTATCACCAGTTTTTACAACGGTTTGCCAATATACACAAGGATTAGTATTGGTCACTGGCGCGACCGGTTCAGGCAAGAGCACCACGTTAGCGGCGATGCTGGATTATATTAATCAAACGCAGGCAAAACATATTATTACCATTGAGGATCCCATAGAATTGGTGCATACGGTAAAACGGTCATTGATTAATCAGCGTGAAGTGCACACGCATACGTATAACTTTAGCCATGCTTTGCGCAGTGCCTTGCGCGCAGATCCAGATGTGATTTTAATCGGTGAATTGCGTGATCTAGAAACCATTCGTTTGGCATTGACTGCTGCAGAAACCGGACATTTAGTCTTCGCTACTTTGCATACACAAAGTGCGGCGAAAAGTATTCATCGCATCGTTGATGTTTTTCCTGGGGGAGAAAAGGAATGGGTACGTTCCATGTTGGCAGAAAGTCTCCGTGCCATCATGGCACAAACATTGTTGCCCAAGATGGGTGGGGGACGTGTTGCTGCACAAGAAATATTATTATGCAATTCGGCCGTACGTAATCTTATTCGTGAAAATAAAAGCGCGCAAATCTATTCGCAAATGCAAACTGGTGCTCGCGACGGCATGCGTACGCTAGAGATGCATATCAAAGAATTGCGCACAAAGCAACTTATTAGTGCGGCTACTGCCCAGCAATACATAACTGATGTTGCAGGTTATTGATTCGGATATCTACCCACTGTAATAACTGTAATTAAGCTGCAGTATTTTCACTTGACTACAAGGGATAACACATTGACAATGAATTCGTTGCTGATGTCGCGCTATTGCGTGAATGCTACTTATTTTCTCTGCAATTGCTAAAGACATGCATTGCTTATCTCCTTATAAAAGATTATACTGCGAACGAAATTACACATCAAATCCTTGAGGCTAGAGCAGCAACTCCTGGAAAAGTCTAAGGATTGTTTATTACAGGGTGACAGTTGGTGCAGCAAGCGCGGAAAGATGTATTTAAATTAATTGCCACGCAAACAGCCATTATCATGGCAGTAGTACTGTTTTGTTCACTTTATTCATGGAAAACTGCATATTCACTCTTTCTCGGTGGTTTTGTCTGTGTTCTCCCGAGCGTGTATTTCGCCCATGCATTATTTCATTATGTAGGCGCGCGCATGGCAAAGCAAGCGATACGCGCGTTTTATTTTAGTGAAATGATGAAACTTTTTATGATTGCCATATTAAGCATTATCATCTTCAAATACATCGCTATAAATGCGCTTACCTTTTTCTTCGGTTTTTTGCTTGCACAACTTGCCTTTTGGATCGCCCCGGCTTGTGTTTTCTGGTGTCATCCCAGAGTTGTCAGGAGCGTTATATGATGATTAATCCGGGTACCCCTGCCGAATACGTGCAGCATCATTTAGGTTTTTTGCAGCTTAATTTACACACAATGCAACTTACTAGCAACAGCAAGCTATTTTGGGTGTTAAACGTTGATACTATGTTTATGGCAATTTCATTGGGTGCCCTATTTTTAGGTGTATTCTACACTATTGCACGCAGAACAACGCTCGGTGTACCCGGTAAATTTCAATGTCTGGTAGAAATGATCGTCGAGTTTGTTGACAAGGCAGTAACAGAATCTTTTCATGCACCGTCGCGTTTGATTTCGCCATTGGCAATGACTGTTTTTATTTGGGTATTGTTAATGAATTGTATGGATCTGATTCCGGTAGATTTACTGCCAAAGATCGCCAGTCTTACTGGCCTACCACATTTTCGTGCGGTGCCGACAGCAGATTTGAATACTACACTCGGCATGTCGCTGACGGTATTCTTCTTAATTCTAATCTACAATTTTAAGGGCAAAGGTGTCGCAGGCTTCGGGAAAGAGCTATTTACTAAACCCTTCGGTGGGAAGTTGTTTCCATTGAATGTCGCTTTTCGCGCTTTAGAGGATGGTGTGAAGCCGGTGTCGCTATCGCTGCGGCTTTATGGCAACTTATTTGCTGGTGAATTGATTTTTATTTTAATCGCCTTACTGCCTTATTGGATTCAATGGCCCTTCGGCAGTATTTGGGCAATTTTTCATGTTCTGATCATTGTTATTCAAGCATTTATTTTTATGATGTTAACCATTGTTTATTTGTCAATGGCCTATCACGAACATTAACAGGTAAATTAGCAAGAGGAGAAAACATGCAACTAGCTACATTAATAGCCGGTGTCCCAGGAACCACAGCGATTGCCGCAGCATTATTGATTGGACTTGCTGCTATGGGCACTGCCATCGGCTTTGGTGTTTTGGGTGGAAAATTTTTGGAAGGTGTGGCGCGTCAACCGGAATTATCGTCAATGCTGATGGGACGAATGTTCTTGATGGCAGGTTTGGTCGACGCATTCGCAGCGATTGCCGTGGTGATGGGTTTGTATTTGTTCTTTGCCAACAATCCTTTTATTGGCACTGTCGTGACGGCAGCAAAAGCCACTGTCGGTAGTTAATTTGGGTGTGTGACTATGTACAATTTGCAATGTCTGTTCAGAGTAAGCAAGCGATATTTTTTGTTAGCAATCACTATCGATAATTGAGGATGCGTGGGGCCGATGTCAATCAATGCTAGTTTAATCGGACAAATACTTACCTTTGCCATCTTCGTATGGTTTTGCATGAAATTTATTTGGCCGCGCCTAATGCATACAATAAAAGAGCGACAGAAAACCATCGCTGATGGCTTGGCGGCGGCAGACAAGGGCCACCGCGAATTGGCAGCAGCCGAACACAAGGTATCGGTGATGATCGATGAAACAAAACAAAAAGCTGGAGATTTACTGGCGGCAACACAGCAACGAGCAGATCGCATCATTGAGGAAGCAGAGGCGCAAGCCCGCAAACAGCAGGCACGTATTGTCGCACAGGCACAGGCCGACATTGACCAACAGATGGATGAAGCGAAACGCAAGCTTTATGCAGAGATAGGTGAATTAGCGGTGTTAGGCGCAGAAAAAATCATTGCGCGTAATATTAATGCGGGTGACGAGGAGCAACTGCTCACTGAATTGCTGGCCGAGCGTGGCTAATATGCTACACACTATGACGTTAGCAAGACCCTATGCACGCGCAGCTTTTGCCTATGCGCACGCGCATAGGCTAGTAGATCAATGGGCAGAAGCACTACATGATATCGCTTTGCTTATTGCCCATGAAATCGTTGCCGAATATTTAGCGAATCCTAAAGTGTCGTCGCAGCAGGCAATGCACTTACTAAAAGAAATTTTTGCTGACATTATCGATAAACCCTTAGAAAACTTTTTACGCTTATTAGCAGTAGCACGGCAATGGGATTTGTTACCTAATGTGTTCAAGCTATTCGAACAGTATGCTAATGATGATCGACAAACAGAAACGGTAAAAGTTTATGCGGCAAGAACGTTGTCTATAGCGCAGCAAAAAAAATTGCAGCGTGCTTTAACACACCGTTTAAAAAAACAAATGAAACTGGATTGTAACATTGTTCCAGAATTAATTGGCGGTGTTGTGATTGTTACACAAAGGTGGATTTTAGACGCCTCGGTGAAAGGTCGGTTGCAACAATTAAAAGCAAGATTAGTGGGATAGAATAATGGCATTGAATGTGGCAGCAATAAGTCAGATTATTAAAGAACGGATTGAAACATTTGATGCGATCACAGTAGCACGTTCTGCAGGGACCATTGTCAGTATCAAGGATGGTATTGTCTCTGTTTATGGCTTGACAGATGTGATGTATGGTGAAATGGTTGAATTTACCACTGGCGAATTTGGACTTACACTCAATTTAGAGCGTGATACGGTTGGCATTGTGGTGTTGGGAGCAACCGCAGGTATTGTTGCAGGACAAAGCGTCAAATGTACCGGGCGGGTGCTGCAAGTGCCGGTCGGCAAAAGCTTACTGGGTCGTGTGGTCGATGCCCTTGGCAATCCCATTGACGGTAAGGGGCCAATAGCAACCACCGAAAGCTTACCGATTGAAAAGATCGCACCAGGGGTGGTGGAACGCGAACCGGTGACACAACCATTACAAACAGGTTTAAAGATTGTCGATACGCTAGTGCCAATCGGCCGAGGACAACGTGAGTTGATCATCGGTGATCGGCAAACTGGCAAAACCACGGTGGCGCTTGATACATTTATTAACCAAAAACATACCGGCATAAAGTGTATTTATGTCGCTATTGGGCAAAAAGCTTCATCTGTTGCTGCGTTGGTGGAAAAGCTTAAAAAACACGATGCATTAGAGCATACCATTATCTTGTGTGCCAATGCCGCAGATTCGGCAGCATTGCAATTCATTGCACCTTATGCTGGTTGTGCCATGGGAGAGTATTTTCGCGATCGTGGTGAAGATGCGCTGATCGTTTACGATGATCTTACAAAGCAAGCGTGGGCATATCGACAAATTTCTCTATTGTTACGTAGACCACCAGGTCGCGAGGCCTATCCTGGTGATGTGTTTTATGTTCACTCGCGTTTGTTAGAACGTGCAGCACATGTCAATGCGGAATACGTAGAGAAAATGACAAATGGTGAAGTTAAGGGCAGGACTGGTTCATTGACCGCCTTACCGATCATTGAAACGCAAGCAGGTGATATTTCCGCGTTCGTACCGACCAACGTGATTTCCATCACCGATGGACAAATGTTTATGGAAAGCAATTTATTTAATGCCGGTATTCGTCCGGCGCTTACTGCTGGTTCTTCGGTATCGCGGGTAGGGGGGGCGGCACAAACCAGTATCATTAAGGAACTCGGTGGTCAGATGCTCCGCCTAGCCTTGGCACAATATCGCGAATTAGAAGCCTTTGCACAATTTGCCTCCGATCTTGATGAAACTACGCGCAAACAATTGCAACATGGGCAACGTAGCAGGGAAATTTTGAAACAGCCAGCGTATTCGCCGTTGAGTGTGGCACAAATAGCACTAACGCTATTCGCTGCAAATCGCGGTTTTCTCGATGATATCGCTGTCGATAAAGTGGTTGATTTTGTGGCAGCGCTACAATATTACGGTCATGATAAGTATCAAGCTCTGCTCGATAACATCAACGATAACCCGGTGCTCGATGCAGAGGTTGAAAAAAATCTGCACCATATCCTTAGCGAATTTAAGCAAACGCAAACCTGGTAAGTATATACTATGTCGGTGGCAAAGGAGATTCGAGGTAAGATTGGTGTAATTAGAAATACGCAAAATATCACTAGTGCCATGCAAATGGTGGCAGCGAGTAAAATGCGTAAAGCCCAGGATCGCATGTATAAATCGCGTCCCTATGCGCAACGTATTCGCCAAGTAATCAGTCACATACTCAACAGCCATCCCGAATATTTGCACCCGTTTGTCAAAAAGCGAGAAATCAAGCGTGTCGGCTATATTATTGTTTCTTCTGATCGTGGTTTATGTGGCGGTTTGAATACCAACATCTTTAAAAAAGCGATCGCTGCGATGAAAGTATGGGGTGATACAAACACCCCGATCGATTTGTGTCCACTCGGTATCAAGGCGGAATATTTTTTTCGGCGTGCAGGTGGTAATATTATTGCAAAAGCTGCACCGCTTGGTGAAACACCACAGATTCAGGATTTAATCACCGTTGTCAACAGCATGCTTGATGCTTATCGTGAAGAAACCTTAGATGCGATTTTTATTGTTTCGAATAAGTTTATTAACACTATAAAATTCGATCCCGAAATACAACAATTGTTGCCAGTCAAGCAAATCGAAGGTGAGAGTGAAAGCGGACGTTGGGACTATATTTATGAACCTGATAACGCCCGCGCGTTATTGGATATATTGTTGGAACGTTATATCAAATCACAAATTTATCAAGCGGTGGTGGAAAATATTGCCTGTGAGCAAGCATCGCGTATGGTGGCGATGCAAAATGCAACTGAGAATGCGGCAAAATTGATTAATGAATTTCAATTAGCATATAACAAAGCACGGCAAGCAGCGATCACTGCAGAATTAGCAGAAATTGTCGCCGGCGCCGCAGCAGTGTAATGCAGTTGACATAAGAGGAAAAACGCAATGAATAAGACAGGAGAAATCATTCAAATTATGGGGGCAGTCGTCGATGTTGAATTCCCTGCCGACGCCATACCTAATATTCATGATGCGTTGATCGTCGATGCACAACACTTAACGCTAGAAGTGCAGCAGCAACTCGGTGATGGTGTGGTGCGTACTATTGCTATGGGAGCATCTGAAGGTTTAAAACGCGAGATGTTAGTGAAAAATACCGGTCGGCCTATTAAGATACCGGTTGGCAAGCCAACACTCGGACGGATCATGAATGTGCTAGGACAACCGATTGATGAGCAGGGACCTATCGCCGCCAATCAAGAATTACCGATTCATCGACCCGTTCCCAAATTTGCTGAGCTTGTTGGTAGCACCGAATTGTTAGCGACCGGTATTAAAGTCATCGATTTAATCTGTCCATTTGCCAAAGGGGGTAAAGTAGGTTTGTTTGGTGGTGCTGGTGTTGGTAAAACTGTCACCATGATGGAATTGATTCGTAACATAGCGGTAGAACATAGCGGCTATTCAGTATTTGCTGGGGTTGGCGAACGAACGCGTGAAGGTAATGATTTTTACCACGAAATGAAAACCTCCGATGTATTGGATAAGGTGTCGCTGGTTTATGGCCAAATGAATGAACCTCCCGGTAACCGTTTACGGGTTGCATTAACTGGTTTGACTATTGCCGAAAGTTTTCGTGATCAAGGGCGTGATGTGTTATTGTTTATAGATAACATTTATCGTTACACGCTTGCCGGCACTGAGGTCTCTGCATTGTTGGGTCGGGTACCATCAGCAGTAGGCTATCAACCGACCTTAGCATCAGAGATGGGTACATTCCAAGAACGTATTACCTCGACAAAAACTGGCTCTATCACCTCAGTGCAAGCAGTTTACGTGCCTGCAGATGACCTTACGGATCCGGCGCCGGCAACCACTTTTGTGCATTTGGATGCAACGGTAGTATTGTCACGGCAGATTGCCGAATTAGGGATTTATCCAGCAGTTGATCCGTTGGATTCTAACAGTCGTCAATTAGAACCGCAGATAATTGGACAAGAACATTACGATGTAGCTTGCGGTGTGCAACGTACCTTGCAGCGTAACAAGGAACTTCGTGACATTATCGCCATTCTCGGCATGGATGAATTATCTGATGAAGATAAATTAATCGTCAGTCGTGCGCGTAAAATGCAGCGTTTTCTATCACAACCGTTTTTTGTCGCCGAGATTTTCACCGGTACCTTCGGAAAATTTGTACCACTTGCAGAAACCATTCGTGGTTTCAAGGGCATTCTTGACGGTGACTATGATGACTTGCCGGAACAAGCATTCTATATGGTGGGTGGCATCGACGAGGCGGTTGCTAAAGCAAAATCTTTGTGAGCCATGGATAACGAAATCAAAACCTTACATATCGACATCGTGAGCGCAGAAAAAGCAATCTATTCCGGTGATGTTGCACAGGTGATCGCTAGCGGTCAATCGGGTGAATTGGGTATCATGCCAGGGCACACGGCGTTATTAGCCAAATTAAAACCCGGTGCAATCACTTTAGTGAAACACGACGCAACGGATCTGTTTTATATATCGGGAGGGATATTAGAAGTACAACCCTATTTGGTGACGGTGCTCGCAGATACGGCAGCACATGCTAGCGATCTTGATGAAATGCAAGTCATTAAAGCGGCAGAGCAAGCGGAAAAAGCACTTAAAGACAAGCAATCGACCCGCGATTCTATCGCTGCCTCAGCAGAACTGAATAAAGCGATGGCAAAATTGCGCGTTATTTCCAAGCTGCGCCATCGTTTACGGATGCACTAGGTTTTATTTCATTCGCAGTAATTATCTGCAGCGTCGTCTACATTTTTTCTCGAAACACTTTATAATATTTTTTAAGGTAATCGGCATGTCATTAAAAGTTGTTATTCTCGCAGCAGGGCAAGGTACACGTATGCGCTCGCAATTGCCTAAGGTATTGCATCAACTTGCTGGCAAACCTTTGTTGCAATGGGTTTTAGATACCGCCGCGCGTATTCATCCCGTAGAAACATTAGTTGTTTGTGGATATGGTAGTGAGCAAGTCCAGCAAGCATTTGCTCATCTAGACGTTACATGGATAGAACAGATTGAGCAGCTAGGCACAGGACATGCGTTGCAGCGAGTATTGTCACAATTGCGGGATCATGATCGTATATTAGTATTGCTTGGTGATACACCGTTGATCACCGATAACACCTTAATGCAATTAATCGATAACACCACTGCCAATCAAGTTGGCATCGTCACGGCAAACGTTGACGATCCAAGCGGTTTAGGTCGCATCTTGCGTGATCATAACCACAACGTTATCAGCATTATCGAAGCAAAGGATGCGGATGCAAACCAGCAAGCGATTACTGAAATTAATACTGGCATCATGTTGTTGCCGGTACGACCATTAAAGAAGTGGTTACAGCAATTGCAACCCCATAATGTGCAAGGTGAGTATTATCTAACCGATGTGATAGCTCTTGCCGTTGTCGATGGTGTTGCTATCAAGACGGTACAACCCTTATTCAAAGAAGAGGTTATTGGCGTCAATGATCGCCAACAACTGGCAAGATTAGAAAGGCTTTATCAGGCATTGATGGCAAAAGAACTAATGCTTGATGGTGTGACTTTGCACGATCCGGCACGTTTTGATGTGCGTGGTGAGCTCGATGTCGGCGAAGACGTAACTTTTGACGTTAATGTGATCATCGCAGGTAAGGTAACAATCGGGGGAAGTAGCGCCATCGGTGCAAATGTGATGCTAAAAAACGTAACTATCGGCAAAAATGTGACAATTTTACCCAATTGTGTTATAGAAGGCTCGGTTATCGGTGATGATTGTACTATTGGCCCATTTGCGCGTTTACGTCCAGGCACGCGATTGGCGAATGAAGTCAAGGTGGGTAACTTTGTTGAAACCAAACAAGCTACCCTAGGTGAGAGTTCGAAGTTGCCACACTTGTCATATATTGGCGATGCCGAAGTAGGCAAACGCGTTAACATTGGTGCTGGCGTGATTACCTGTAACTATGATGGAGTGGAAAAACACAAAACCAACATCGGCGATAATGTTTTTATCGGTAGCGACAGTCAATTGATCGCACCCGTGGCCATTGGTAAGGGCGCCTACATCGGTGCTGGTTCGAGTATCAGTAAAGACGCTCCTGCTGGTAAACTCACCGTTGCTCGCGGGAGACAAAAGACGGTTGGGCATTGGGCACCGAAGCAGAGAAAAAAGTAGTGAGCAAAAAATCTGCTATAATCAATATTACTTTGAATTGTAGTGATAAGTCACCATGTGCGGCATCATTGGCGCGGTAGCGCAACGAGACATTGTGCCTATTTTATTAGCAGGATTAAAGCGCTTGGAATATCGCGGCTATGATTCTGCCGGGATGGCGGTGCTCAATGCTGCGGCACGCATTGAGCATATTCGGCGCGTGGGTAAAGTTATGCAGTTGACAACGGCACTGCAGCAGTCGCCATTACAAGGCAATACCGGTATCGCACATACGCGTTGGGCAACTCATGGTATGCCGTCTGAAGTCAATGCACACCCACACACCTCACAAAATGAGATCGCCATCGTCCACAATGGCATTATCGAAAATTATATGGAACTGCGACAGCAGTTATCCGAGCACGGTTATCTTTTTACCTCTGAAACTGATACCGAAGTCGTTGTCCATCTGATTCATTATTACTTACAACAACATAATTTGCTTGCTGCGGTGCAAACGGCAACCACAAAACTTAAGGGCGCTTATGCATTGGGAGTTATCGATTGCAAACAGCCACAACGTTTAATCGCTGTACGTTGTGGCAGTCCCTTGATCATCGGCGTCGGTAGCGGTGAGCACTTTATTGCCTCCGATCAGGTAGCGTTGTTGCCGGTAACACAGAACTTTATCTTCTTAGAAGATGGTGATCTTGCTGATCTTAACCAACGCGGTTTTTCGATTTATGATATTCATGGCAAAAAAACAACACGTGAAATGCACCAGTCACGGCTATCTGCACAACAGATCATGAAGAATGGTTATCGTCATTTCATGTTAAAAGAAATTTACGAACAACCACAGGCAATCATTGATACCTTAGAGCATCGTATTCTCGGTGAAAAGATAGTCATGGAGAGTTTCGGTAATCAGGGGGCTGATATTTTTACGCGGTTAGAACGCATCCAAATTGTTGCTTGTGGCACTAGCTATCATGCTGGCATGATAGCAAAATATTGGCTAGAAAGTTTGGCAAACATTCCTTCTCAAGTAGAAATTGCCAGTGAATTTCGTTATCGGGATAATGTCGTTGAGGATAATCAGTTATTTATTACACTTTCACAATCGGGTGAAACCGCAGATACGTTGGCGGCCCTACGCAAGGCAAAAAACAGCAACTATTTGGCGACGTTGGCAGTTTGCAATGTCGCTGAAAGTTCCTTGGTAAGAGAGTCCGATCTCTATCTTGCGACACGTGCCGGTGCGGAAATTGGAGTTGCGTCGACCAAGGCGTTCACTACTCAATTGAACGCATTGTTACTATTGACTGCTGCACTGGTGCAACAACGGAAGATAACTTTACCGTTTTCGTTGCCAAACGTGTTACGGGAAATTCCACAGCATGTTGAAAAAGTATTGGCATTAAATGATATCATTGTGCAACTTTCTGAAACTTTTGCCAACAAATATAATACCTTGTTTTTAGGGCGTGGGATGCAATATCCGATCGCGTTAGAAGGTGCGTTGAAGCTGAAAGAAACTTCCTATATTCATGCCGAAGCCTATCCTGCCGGGGAATTAAAGCACGGTCCATTAGCGCTGATCGACGAAGACATGCCAGTGATTGCTATTGCGCCAAACAATGCATTATTAGGAAAACTGCTATCCAATTTGCAAGAGGTCAAGGCGCGTGGCGGCAAATTGATTATTTTTGCCGATCAACAGTTAGATTTGCCGATAGACAAGAATGTTACTATTATTACTATGCCGGAAGTCAATGATATCATTGCACCGATTATTTATGCTGTGCCGTTACAGCTATTGGCGTATCACGTAGCCATCATTAAAGGCACCGACATCGATCAACCACGTAATCTGGCAAAATCGGTTACTGTAGAATAGTAAGCGTTTCCATCATGAGTGCATTTCTGACTTTATTTTCAAAAATACAAAGTGTTATAGGTTTGATTGCCTGCATCGAATACCAAGGCAAATTTTTTGCTCGATAGGCTGGCGCTTTTATGTGGTCTTGATTCCGTAATAATCCAACAACGCAGTATTATGTAGTGCACGTCCCATAAATTCGATAAAGAGTTTTTCGGGAGTAACACTGCCGCCTTTGGCGAGCACGGTGTTTTTAAATTGTTCCCCGAGTTGGCGATTGAAGATGCCATGTCGTTTGAAGGTAGAGAAGGCGTCACGTGCCAATACCTCCGCCCATAGATAGCTATAATAACCGGCGGCGTAGCCACCAGCAAAAATGTGCTCAAAACTGTGTGCGAAACGATGATAATCGGGTATTGGCATGATGGCAACAGCATTGCGTATCAGTTGCAGCGTTTTTTGTACGTCTTCTTTTGTGCACTTATGGTCGATATGTAAGCGCATATCGAATAGTGCAAACTCTAATTGGCGAATGAGAAATAATGCGGCTTGAAAATTTTTCGCTGCGATCAGTTTGTTAATTAATTCGTCTGGTAGTGGTTCTCCGCTATTATAGTGCGAAGATAATAAGCGCAAACTCTCGGGTTGCCAGCACCATGCTTCAAAAAACTGACTGGGAAATTCTACCGCATCCCAAGGTACGTTGTTTAGGCCAGATACATTAACATGGTCAATTTTTGTCAATAAATGTTGCAGGCAGTGGCCAAATTCATGAAATAGAGTGATTATATCTTCGTGTTTAAGCAATGCTGGTTGTTGTTCGGTGGCATTAGCAAAGTTACAATTCAATAAAGCAATGGGTAATTGCACTTTACCATCGGCAAGCTTACGCCGCGAGACGAGTTCATCCATCCATGCGCCACCACGCTTGTTTGCTCGCGTGTACAAGTCAAAGTAGATACCACCGAGTAATGCATCGTCTTCATCATAGAGTTCATAAAAAATTACATCAGGATGCCAAACACAGGCCTGCTTTTGCCTAAACGAAATGCCATAGAGTTTGTTAGCGATGGTAAATAATCCGCTGATAACCGTGGTCACAGGAAAATAAGCGCGTACGGTTTCACTGTTGATAGCATATTCTTTCTGGCGCAATTTTTCGCTGTAGTAAGCGACATCCCAAGGATGTAATGTTGATTGTGAAGTTTGTGTAAAGTGCTGCAAGTTTTCCAGTTCCGCCTTAGCTGCCGGTTTGACTTTTAATACCAGATCTTGCAAAAAATCAAGCACCTGTTGCGATGAATTTGCCATTTTTGGTTGTAGTGATAATTCCGCGTAGTTGGCAAACCCTAACAGTTCTGCTAGCTCATGGCGCAGTTGTAGGATCTCTTGTATTGGTACCGAATTGTCATATGCTGCTGCATGTGGGCCTTGATCGGAAGCGCGTGTGCTAAACGCGTGGTAGAACTCTTCACGCAATGTGGTTGAATCTGCGTACGTAATCACATCGTGATAACAAGGATAATCGAGTGTCAATAACCAACCGGACATGCCTCTTGCTGCTGCGGCTTGTTGTGCGGCGTGCCGGCGTTTTTCTGGTAAGCCAGCCAGCTTATCGACATCGGTAAGATGTTTTTCCCAAGCTTTGGTGCTGTCGAGAACGTTTTCCGAAAATTTACTACTCAGTGCTGACAATTGAGTGCTAATCGTCTTATAGCGTTGCTGTTGCTGCGATGGCAAGTTTATCCCTGATAAACGAAAGTCGCGCAATGCATAGTCGATGCAAGCTTGTTGTGCTTTATCAAAGTCTTTGAATGCTTCGCTCTCTTTAATGAGTTGATAAGCGGCAAATAGCTGTTTATTCTGTCCTATCTCGGCGGCATAATTGCTTAACAATGGCAAGCAGGAATTATAGGCCACTCGCAGCTTATCGTTGTTGCTGACGGCATTCAAATGACTAATCGGCGCCCAAAATTGATTCAGGCGATCATCTAAATCATCTAATGGTGCAATAAGGGTTTCCCAGGTTGGCTGCGGGTTTTCTAGGTAACTTGCCAATTTTTGGCGATTATCATTTAATAGCTTCTTTAGATCAGCAACAACGCGGCTGTGATCAATAGTAAAATCAGGGATTTTTAGGATATTCATGCGTCAAGCTATTCTATTTAATTAAGCAGTGTCATAACCTTATAGCAGATGCTATTGTTTCCAGCTGCTGTGCCAGAAGAACTGCCTTCCGGGAAAATACAGTGATCCGCATACTAAATCTATTCCACAATCGATTGCTTGTTATATGCCTCGGGAAATAAATAGCGTTCTCGCTCGAGCTGCTCTTGCGTTGCTGAGGCCGATAAACGTTGCGCTAGGGCAATAAAGAAGATGGCCACACTGAATATGGTTAAAGCAATCATGTCGATGCCAAATGGCAAGCGCCCTTTACCGCCGCCAAAGTTACCGTAGTAAGAAAATAATGCCATTCCAGCAAGGTAGAGCGCCAACCACCATGCCTGTTTAAGATGCAATGCTGGTTTTGGTGGTCGTTGTTGTAGACGATAAATCATTAACAATAGCAAGCCAATGAGTATAACAACTAGCATTTCCCACATCGTTTGCCAGCCAGCCCAGTAAGCAATTAAACTTAAAATTACAAAACTTAATAGCGACAGCAAAGTTGCTGCTGGCAGGCGAAATGGTCGATATATGTTGGGGACTTGTTTACGCATGGCGACTAACGTAATCGGTACGATGGCATGTGAGATTACTAATGCAGTGATAACAAAGCCGACTAATTCTTTCCAACCTGGAAGTGGGGCTAATAGAATCAAGCCGACGATCAGATTGACGATAATCGCTACATAGGGCACTTTCTGTCGACTCAATTTGAGCATGCCTTGTGGTGCGTAACCATTTTTGCTCATTGCGTAGTTCACCCTTGCTGTGGTAGTGACGATCATTAAAGCACTGCCAAAGGCTGAAATGATGGCAGCAGTATATATGAGCGCAATTAACCACGTTAGGCCGATTTTTGCAGCAATGCCGACAAAAGGACCGCTATCACCAGCAAAACGCAATGCGGCCCAACCGTTTGCTAAGGCGTTAGCTGGTATGGCGACAATAAAAGTATATTGAATGAGTACATACAGCAGCATGCAAATGACCAGCGAACCAATGATTGCTAGAGGCAATGCTACTTGTGGGTTTTTTGCTTCACCACCAAGTTCCACCGAAATACGAAAGCCAAAAAAGGCAAAGATGACTCCTGCTAATGGCAACGACAGCAGCACACCTTTAATACCATAAGGGGCGAAACCACCATGGCCAGTAAAATTGTTAGGATGGAAATCGACCAACAGTAGTGTAGCAACAATAATGAGCGGTAAGAGTAATTTTAGTGCCACCAATAGATTATTGAATTTTATTACTAAACGAATACCGTAGATATTAATTGTGCTCATTATAATGAGCAACAATGCGGCGGCCAGATAGCCTACGACCGATAAGCCGATGTCATTGTGCCCATGGTAGGCAACCAACTCTGGAAAATACGATCCGAGGTATTGAAGCAAAGTTTGCACCTCTGTTGGTGTGATAAGTGAATAAGCGATCCAGGCGATCCAGGTCATGATATAGCTGACTAGAGAACCATGGCTAAATTGTGGAAAGCGCGCAATACCTCCAGCGAGCGGTATCATGGCGGAAAGCTCGCTAAAGGTTAATGCGACGATGATAATTATGGCACCACCCAATAACCAACTACAAATCGCCGCAGGTCCAGCCAGTTTGGCGGTATATAATGGTCCAACTAACCAGCCAGCACCCAGCACTCCGCCGATTGACACAAACAGTAAGCTGATATTGCCGATAACACGTTGTACTTGCATCGATAAAAAATCCTTAATATAAATTGCTACTAAAATTAATTAAACTGAGAGAAGAATAAAGAATCTTAAAAAATAATAGTCGATGATCCTACTATGATGCGAACAAATAAGCCGTGAAAAATTCAATCGCAGCGTTAACTAGAACAATAGAAGCCGTTAGCAATGCTAAGATTTTCGTTGTCATAATAGTCAACATTTACATAATGAAAAATACTATTGCAAAAAAATTCGTCCATGTCAAGTGTGACACATACACTACAAGCTACGATATAGCGGTTCAATTTCGTTATGCTGGCAATAATTCAGAATTTTTCATGTTGTAATCGATCCATGGCTTTTTGCCAGCGCATATCATAAGGCGCTTCGGCACGGATCCACTGTTTATTGAGTCTAAGAACTATTTTCTGTGCATGTAGGAATAAGCGTTTGATGCTGTAATGTTTAGCGTAGTATCGATTGCTGAGTTTGTCATTATAACGGTTATCACCAATAATCGCATGCCCTGCATGTTGGCAATGTACTCGAATTTGATGCATGCGGCCGGTTTGTGGGAAAGCCGCTAACAAAGTGGCATCCTTAAATCTGCGCAACACATAAAAGGAGGTACATGCTGTTTGTCCTTTGCTGTTCACTTGCACATGGCGCTCGCCAGAAACACGTTCATGTTTATATAGCGGAGCGTCGATTTGGCTGACTTCTTTCGGCCATTTTCCGCTCACCAATACATGATAAGTCTTGCACACTTGTTTTGTACGCCATAGCTCATGGCACTGTTTCAATACCGCACGATTTTTAGCAATTAATACACAGCCTGAGGTATCTCGATCGATACGATGAGCCAATGCCAGTTGCTTTTCTTGCGGTCGTAATGTTCGTAGCGCTTCAATTAAGCCACTCTGAACCCCGGTGCCGCGATGTACCGCTAAGCCAGAAGGTTTATTCACTATCAATACCTCCGTATCTTCAAACAGCACTGCTTGTTGTAAATAATCACGTAAGGCGTCACTTATTACATCCAATGTTTGCGGTTTAGCCATACGAATTTTTGGCACATATAATCGATCACCGTCCTGTAGCCTATATTCCACTTTGACGCGTTTGCCATTGATTCTAATGGCACCGGTACGCAACAAACGATAGAGCAAACCCTTGGGTACGCCTTTTAACTCGCGCAACAAATAATTATCTAAGCGTTGTTGTTGGTAAGGAGCATCAATAATGATCATCTACACTGATAGCTTAATAAAATTAAACATAGATGCTAGCATGCAAAGCACAACCATGACTAGTGGGAGACGCAAAGCAATATTCAATATCTGACCAATGGCTAAACCTGTCACTAGAAAAGACAGTCTTTGAAATAACTGTACAGTACTAATT
>CAYWDC010000002.1:0-29079 GCA_964456955.1 uncultured Gammaproteobacteria bacterium
TTCCGCTAAAGACTGAGTTAAGTTATTCAACGTGCTCATCGCTTGATCGACCTGGTGTCTCATATATGCTAAAACAGAAAATCTCAGATAGAAAATAGTCGGGTGTTCTTAATTAACTTTAAATGTTTTACTTGTTTATATGATCTTGATGGTGAAAGTAATTTATTATAACCAACGTAAATACCGATATGGCATGCAACTGCAGGAGGAAATAAGTTTATTAATTCCCTTTTTGAAACTAGGCACTCTGGCTTACTCAAACATTGTTTGCCATTTTTTGGATGAAGCGCTGTATACAGGTAGTTTGGCTATCATCATAAAGACAAAAAATATAACTACTGACGAGCGATATCTAAATCTTCAAAACCCAGTACATTCACATGTATTTTATGCGTAACATATTCGTGCGAACAAACATTAAGCACAGTGACATAAATAATCTATAAGTGAAATACTATTGAATTAATATCTTAGACAAGTCGGTTACCTTTATAATAATTTCATTTGGCGCCTTTTCAATAAACTGTGCATTTCTCGCGGCTAAATCTAATGATTTAAGCTGGTAAATCAAAATGGAACCTTGGATCTTAGTATGAACAGGCAAAACAACTTCTAATTTAATTCCACGCACCGTGCTGGTAATGGGTGCAACAATCGCCATTCCTGTATGTTGATTAAAGGCCGCGCGTGAAATCACAAAAGCAGGACGCTTTTTAATGATTTCTTTGCCACTACTCGGATGAAAATCAAGCCATATAATATCACCCTTATCAGGACAATAGGTTATCATACCTCATTCCCTCGTGGCTTTTCAGTTATCCACTCTTTATCGTCAGCACTTAACTGTAAATATTCTTTAGGACTAGCGTTCAACAGTTGATTTAAGTTCTTTTCTTCATTATTTGGCGTAAGCACAATTTTATTGTGCTCAACCGACAAATTAAGCGTTGAACCTGTATGCAAACCCAATGTTTCTAAAATCTTTTTAGGTAAACTAACAATATTAGCTCCACCGGATTTACGGATATTTAACGTTGTCATCTTTATTCTCCCTTCATATTAGTTATACATTAGTATAACTAATATAGCTTTTTATGACAATTTACTTTTCCTTAGCTGTGCTTTTTCGATACCGCCTTTAACCGTTAAAGGTCGAGCACGTATTTAATGTTAACTGGCACGGAACGACGATGCATATCAATACTTTCGGTGTATTAGATGAACCTTACTTTAGTAACCAACTACAGTTATTTTGGTATCATCTTAAACTCAGCTTTTATTGTGCACTCGCCGAGACGAGTCAACCAACGCTTGATGATACTATGCCAAACAACACCCGTAACCCCTTAAAGCGCTTACAGCAACAAGAAGACCATGGGCTGCAGTCTGCACCGGATAAAAATATTAAATACTAGGATGAGATAGAATCACCTGACAGATACGACTAGACCTTGCAAGTCAATAAACCCGTGTTACCCTTACCAACTAATTCGCCTCAACTTGATTTAGATAATACATACCAAGGACTTCACCAATTGCTTTTTCAACACCACGCATGTATTCGTCTGTGAGTATGGCCAACGGGCCATCAACGAGCCGTTGATTATCAATCGCACGGATTTGATCAATGAGCAGATCGGAATCTTTTACTAACTGTCCTTGTGCTAGAGCTCTAACACGCAATGGGTAGGAATCTTCAATCAGATGAGTTGTCAGAGGAATAATCAGTGTAGACGGATGATAAACCGTTAATAACACTTGAGATTGTAAAATAAGGACCGGCCTTGTTTTCCCGGGTTCCGTACCCTTACTCGGATTGAGATTAGCTAACCATATCTCTTTCCTGTTAAGACCTTGGTTCATGCTCAATGGCACTAAATTCGGCATTAACCATCATGCTGTTTTTTCTTACCTTTAAGCTGGCCTGTGCTAATCTTTTTTGCCGTTCTTGTTCCTCTATTCGATTGTTCATCTGTTCTATTGCTTTACGTATATAGCCAGTTTGTGATAGCTGCAATTGGTGTGCATTAGCCTTCATAATTCGTAACAACTTGGCATCAATGCGAATAGTCACTAAAGAAGTCATCGTTTCCTCCCAAGATAAATAACTTACTTACTTAAGAGCAATTAATTAACAATTAAATAAGTATAACATAGCAATTACAAATTGTAATACATATAATTGAGGGTAAACATTGAACCTCAGCTGGTACAATTGCTCGACATGCCAGTATACCCAGCTATCGCTTGAAGATTAATTTAAAGTAGGCTAAATAAATATATCTAATGAAACGTTTACTCATCGTATTAACGCTGTTAGCTTTGCCATCCACAGTGGGCGCCACAGAGTTTTCCACTAAGCAAACGGCGGCGATTGAAACCATCGTGCACAATTATCTACTTAAGCATCCCGACGTATTGACCGAAGTGATGAAGGCGCAGCAGCAACAACAGCATAGAAAGCAACAAGCACTTACCCTAAAAGCAGCTGTGGCTAACCAAACGGCATTATTTGATGCGGCTGATACCCAGATCGACGGTAATCCTAACGGCACTGTTACGCTAGTCGAATTCTTTGATTATCAATGCGTGCACAGCGCTCATTTTTATCAACAAAAAGTGGTTGCCAACTTAATTAAAAATAACCCCGACCTTCGTGTTATTTACAAAGATTATCCTATTTTCGGCACCGCATCAGTGTATGCTGCTAAAGCCGCCATGGCGGCTAACGAACAAGGTCAGTATTTGTTAATGCGTGCAGGGATTTTTAACATCGATAAGATAGAAGGCAAGTTAACTCCTAAAGATGTGGACACGGTCGCAAAAAGGTTGAATTTAGACTTAGAACGCTATCATCAAGCGGTAAACGGTGATGCTGTACATACACATCTGATGGCCACCGTGCAATTGGCTAATACTTTAGGGATTAAAGGCACACCGGCACTGGTGATTGCGCCGACACCAACCAGTGGTGATCCTAACGGTAAAACCAGCTTTATTCCAGCGGTTGTCCCCATCCATCAATTACAACAAGCCATTGATGCGGCTAAGTGATACCGAATCAATAAACATACGGATGTCTATTAGGAAATCAAGTTAACTTTTGGAGCATAGCACACGATTCACTAAACGGCAGTGGCTATTAATTTTCAACAATATGGTAAAACCGATCGAGATAAGAAAAGATAATGACACTGAGAACGAATTAGAAGCCGTTACAGCACCTTTTTTACTTTTTCTAGGGTTAGAGAGGGAGGAGAGGAGAAAAAATAGGATAAAGGTCATAAAATGCCTTAATAGGCTTAAAATGACCGTAACTTGCTCCAAGCTTTCTAAAATATCATTATGTAGCCTTGTATTACGAAACATATTCGTCAATATTCCTAGCAACTCCAGTGGACACTCCTTAGTTCTAGAGATAGATTCTTGCATCCATAGTTTCATAATGCCATAGCTATGCTGCACTTCAGGATTAGAAAGAAGTAAATGCAATTGGTTATTTATCTTCCTTGAAACTTCATTTTTCTGCACTTGTTGTGCTAACTCTAAATCTTCAGCATTTCCTGGAATAAGTTCAAATTTATCTAGTTTCGTTTGATAAGGAAAAATAGGATTACCAAAATAAATATTAGCAATGCTGCTTCTATCGTTACAGTCTGCATCCTCTGGATCATAATCTCTGTGAATAGAGTGGAGCTTTCCCTATGCCCTTATACTATAAAGGCTCAATAACACCGTCACGAGACTATAATGGCCGCAAATCAGTATATGATGTTACTGGAGAAGAATGCCGCTCTAAACATAACAGCTTTAGATAGTATTAATTGAAGGCAAAGTGACAGCGACAGTAGGCTCTACTCTTAGATGGAGTCAACGTTCAGTTTGGTAGAATTCTTAGTAACTTTCAGTTAGATCGAGTAGGTGGTGCCAGTAGTCTTTAGGAAATTATACAGTGTCTCTTTCGTAACAAGAAGAAAATATTTGGCTTCAGTAGATACATAATTTTCAATTTTCCCTGTAAACGTCACATTTCAATATAAAAAGGTAACATTCGTAATGTTCCACCCTATAGTTACAATAGGTAAAATCACCACTAAAGCTAATGATTTAAAAAATATAAGTATTCTTCATTTATATTGTAAATTAATATAAGTATATGTTATTGTTAAACATAATTTATGATATAAATCAAAGAAGAGAGAATTTATGATTAAAGTGATTACAAATGCCACTAACAAAGGAGGAGAAGGGAAAACGACTATAAGCATTATACTTGCTGAGTACATCGCTTTGCTTATGGGTAAAAAAGTACTCGCTATTGATCTCGATCCGCAAGCTAATTTTTCGAAGTATTTTCTAAACTTAGAATACGACCCTGTGTATAAAGGCGGTAAGATCCCTCCCCTACATCCGGAGTATGATCCAGATGAAGACAGCCATTGGGATGGAAGAAGCAGTATTGCAAATATATTTTATGGCGAGGAGGTTATTCCCTACCCTACTGACTTTAAAAATATTGAAATATTACCTGCTCACTCTGCGAAACTTCAAGAAGCAGAAACCGTCACTAAAAGTGATGTATTAGAGAAAGTTCATTTGCAGCTCAAACGATTCGTTCAGTTATCTGAAATTCAAGAGTTATATGATGTCGTCATTATAGATACTCCACCATCTAAGGGAGTACTCACTATTGCTGGAGTCAAAGCGTGTACAGACGTGGTTATCCCCTCACAAATGGAGGAAGACTCTATTGATGGAATATACGGCATGATGCAATTATGGAAACAAGAAACTTATACTCGGTCGTCCGAATTTCCAATCAATATAGCTGGAATTCTAGCAAATCGAGTCCGTAATGTATCGCTACATAAAAACTTTCATGCTCAACTCAAGTCACTTGAGTCGACCCGGGATTATGTCATTGATGGTGAAATTAAAGAACGCGTTATTTATGGAGAACTTCGAGCAGGGGAAGATCGTCGTAAAAGCATTTTTAAGTTACCTAAAACTCATGCAGCCAGAAAAGAGTGCGAAAACATATGCAGTAAAATTATAGGAAGGATATATAGTCATGGTTAAAAAATCATTTAAAATCGGTGGCGGTCTTACTAAGGCATTAGATGAAACGGTAACCTCTGCAAAAAATAATGCGGGTGAGTTACATGTTGAAATTATCCCTCTTCGAAAAATAGCTTTAGATCCAGATAACCCAAGGGAACTATTGCTAACCTTTAAAGATTTATATGAAGGTATTGTAAGAACAGATGAAGATAAGAAAAGAAAAAATTCTGAAATAAAGTCATTGTCCAGCATTGTTAACTCTATCAAAGAACAAGGTATTATTAATCCTATACTTGTATATAAGCACGGCGAATACTATCGTTTAATCGCTGGGGAACGACGTACATTCGGATCTATCCTTGCTAAAAAGATTGATATTCCTGCTAAAATATTAAATGCTAAGCCTGATCTGCTAAAACTTAGTATGTTACAGTGGATTGAGAATATTGAGAGAAAGGACTTATCTCTTTGGGAACGCCTCAGAAACTTAGTAAAAATATTAAATGCCTATGCAAATAAGCAAGGAAAAAATCCTGATGAAATCACGGCAACAGACTTACGCAAAATACTTGGTTGTTCTCTACAACATGCAGTAAATTATCGGAACATTTTGAGTGGTTCTGATAATTTAAAAGAACTTATCAAGACACAATCTATTAACAGTATCGATAAGGCAGCGTTTATTGCTAAATCCCCAAGAAATCTAGAAAGCAAATTAATTCAAGCTTGTATAAATGGCAATACGTTAGCGCAAATGAAAAAGATCGTTAACAGCAAAATATCAAACAATAAGCGCACTGTCCGAACACCAAAAACTAAAATTAACCTTGGTTCAACTAACAATAAAAAAGTGGCAAAAATCATCTTTGATTCCGTTATTCAGAATAAGTCTGTTCAAAAACATGTTGCTCACTTAGACACTATCGATTGGGACAATAACAAGTCAATTATGTACGCATTTAATCGGTTACTCAAGTCACTTGAGCAGATTAAAAAGAGTTAATTATGTCAGCTAAATCGAGAGTAACATTTGCTTTACCATTGGCATTAAAGAATGAAATCCATGGATGTGTGATTAAGGACGGTTATGGTCTAAGAGGAAAAAGTAAGTGGATATCTGAGGCTATCGAAAAATTGCTTATGATGAAGAATTATCCGGATTTAATTAACTACAATGATGAAATGCACGGTTTTGATACGATGGAGACTATTACTTTAGAGCATCAAGTAAAGTTAGCTCTTGAAATAGCGACCTTACAAATTAGAAAAAAATACCCAATGACAGAAGGTGTTAAAAGTCGCATGCTGAGAACAGCTACTATACAAAGAATATTGAGAAGGTAATATTTATTTTATTCTGTTATAAAAATTTATAACGGAACCAACTAAACGTTTTATTGTTTAATATGTTTATTATGTTTAGACATTAAGAAACCCTTGGAAAACATATACTTATAAAAATTAATGTGACGTTTACAGGGAAAAATGTGACGTTTACAGGGAAAAATGTGACGTTTACAGGGAAACTGGGTAAGGATCTAAAAAGAGGGTAGTAATGTCGACTAATAACAAGAAAAAGTCACCAGAGTTAAAAAAGCATGTTGGGCTTATCCACTCAACAAATAAGCTTAGTTTGTTAGAACGAAAAATTGCTAATGCTTTATTATATTATGCCTACAATGATCTCTTAACTAAGAATGAGCACTCAATTCATATTTCCTCGTTGTGTATCTTAATTGGATATAATAGCAAAGATGACAAGACAATTAAGAAAGCACTGATGTCGCTGATGTCGACGGTTTTGGAATGGAATTTACTAGAGAAAGATAAACAGGAAGAAAAGAGCGTTTGGGTAGCAAGCACTATGTTAGCTGATGCCAAAATTGAAGGGCCAATTTGTACATACTCTTATAGTAACCGTATGCGAGAGCTCTGTTATCATCCGGAATTTTATGGTCAGTTAGATATGCAAGCACTAGCAATGTTTAAATCAACCTATGGTTTGGCGCTTTACGAAAACTGTATTCGCTATCAGAGTATTTCTCAGACGCCTTGGTTTGATATAACAGTGTACAGAAAGCTTATGGGCGTTTCCCGGGATAAGTATGCGGTATTTAGAGATTTAAACAGAAGAGTGATTAAACCTGCAGTGGCAGAGGTAAACCAGCACTCTCCAATTAATATTAAACCAGAGTTTAAAAAAGGGGGCAGGGCCATTGTCGCCATTCGTTTCCAGGTTTCTAAACGTTCTGCAACGCAGATGTTACAGCAGTTTGAAGAAAACAATGTCAAAGATAGTATTGCCAATAAACTGAAGAATGACTATGGTTTATCAGCGCTTCAATTAAAAGCAGTTATGGAAAAATATGAAGTTGCTTATTTGCTGGAAAAAATGGCATTGATTAAGTCATCACCATCATATCAAGAAGGCAGAATAAAAAACTTAGCGAGTTATCTTGAAAAAGCCCTGCTAAGGGATTATAAAGCGCCTAAGTCTAGTAAGATCAACGTAAATAAACTCAGAATTAAAAGTGAAAAAGAAGCGAAGGATAAGGCGTTGTATGAAGAAATTAGAAAGCGTTATTTAGATTACCAAATACAGCAATTACCTAAGGTCTTTGAAGACCTTAACGATAAGGAGAAGGCAAAAATATCCAGAGAGTTTGATGATTATATAAGTAAAACAGTTTATTCTGGGTTATATACAAAGGAGGGGTTAGCCAATATCACCGTAAGAGATAGGCTCGCTGAATTCATCATGAAATATCATAGTAAATTATTATCTTCTTTATTATCATTAGAAGAATTTTGTCAAAAGAAAGATCTATAATATTAAAATGTTCTGAACACAATCAATCGTTTATTGTTGCATTAATGTATTTAGTTATCTATGCTTAATAAGCAACATATTTTCCGTATTCGCCGTGGATTTGAACTGCCATTTACCACTATCTGCTTGTCGATGATGATTATCTTTACAGATAAAATAGTCTATAAATTTGAGCGAGTGTTCCTAATAAATTATCTTCATTATATAGTAAAATACTATAGCTATTGAAGATTTTAGGTGTATTAATGGACACTTTCTTTTACAAACACCCAGTATTTCGCCTTGATGAAATTATTCAATGGAAACGTTCTAATGGCATCATTATTTCGACAGCGAAAAACTTGCTAGCTTACTACCTAAAGCAAGGGCGCATAGTCAGTATTAAGCGCGGTTTGTATGCGGTCGTGTCGCCAGATGAATCAATAGATGATCTAATGGTCGATCCATATTTAGTTGCCGGTAAGGCAAGTGATCAAGGGGCTCTTGGCTATCATACTGCACTTGAGTTACATGGTGTTGCTTATTCAAGCTTTGAACATTTTTACTTTGTTACTTCTGAAAAAATCCGCCGATTTCAGTTTCAGGGTCGTTCGTATCAGGCCGTAACTCCACCTAGCAGCCTAGCTGATGATGATATTGAGGTCATCATAGTTAATCGGCAGGGCGTCGATGTGAGAGTAACGAGTATCGAGCGCACATTTGTTGATATGTTAGATAGGATAGAATTAAGTGGTGGTTGGGAGGAAGTGTTACGGTCAGTTGGCCGCATAGGTGTTCTAGATATTGATAGGATAGTCACTTATTGTCTCTTGATGAATAAGTCAATTTTGTCAGCAAAAGTTGGTTATGTTTTAGAGCAACGTTTAGGTGTATTTGCGCCAACGGATGATCAACTGAAATTGTTACAAAACAACAAACCTCGTCGACCAATTTATGTATCTGTAGCCAAGGGTAAACCGAGTAAGCTTTGCAGAAAATGGAATATTATGTTGCCACCCGGCGTCTATCGAAAAGTTTGGGAAGAACCGGATTATGATGTCTAAAGAACAGCTATTGCAGCGGGCACGAGAACAGGCTTATAAACCGGAAATGTTAGAAAAAATATATTGTTTATTGAATTCTTTGGTAGCATTAATCCTGAATTAATGAGGCTATTTCAGAACTTCTATATCACTTAGCAAGATGATTTTCCACAAGAATTGTGGCGAAAACTATTGCGAATAATTACTATTGTAACTTGCATTACGTATAGTAATTTTACTCGCTCATATGATATAATATATAATATATACAAACAGCAGAGGAGTTAATAAAAATGCAAGGGGCTAAAATTTTAATCTCACTACCCGATGAACTCTGCGCTCGTTTTCGCGCTGTAACACCGAGAAGACAACGTAGTAAGGTGATTCGTTATCTTATTGAAAAAGAGGTCGATAAACGCGAAAAAACGTTGTATGAATGTGCACTTGCGATCGAAAAAGACGAACAGCTGCAACAAGAAGCGCAAGATTGGTCAACAACCATTAATGATGGGATAAACGAACATGAAGCTTGGTGATATCTACTGGGTTAATTTAGACGCAACGGTTGGTTCAGAAATTAAGAAAAAACGCCCTTGTGTCATTATTGGCGCAACACCAATAAACAGGGCACGACGGACGGTCGTCGTCTTGCCTTTGTCAACATCGGCACAAGCAAATCCCCCATTAACAGTAGCTGTTAGTGCGCTTAATAGAATTGCTGTTGTTGTATGTGATCAAATTCGCGCTATTGATAAATCACGCTTTGTGGGTTTTGCTGGTAGATTATCAAGGGATAATATCGATAGTGTTGAGGACTGTCTAAAACAAGTGTTGGCGTTATAATATCCACCTTATTTTCCCACCATCGGGTATGGTTCAGTGCACCGATAAAATATCATTTTTTGTTAGTTGACAGATAAGAGTGTTTTTCCTCCAATTTTACAGCAAAATCGATTTCCAACGAAAAAGGCAGAGCTCAAATCTTGGTCGAGCAGCATAGAAATTAGCGCTTGGTAATTTAATGCCTTTGAGTGAGAATGAGCGTCAATTTATTCAAGTGTTGCGAAACGATGGTGTGATACGACCTGAACTCGTATCGTCTGACAAAGACATACAAGTCAACATTAAAAAACATCCCGCATTGCTGTGGGTAATTGAGAGAAGTGCCAAAACTCAATAATGAACTCTGCAGCTGTGCTGCTGACAATATGCTTTGACTCGTAATGATTGTCCAATACGTGAGTTAATATTAGCAACATACTATTTAGCTAATGACCTATCTTGGATAATTAACATACAGCGGTTGTACCTTGCTATAGCGGGCGTTCACTTGGCTTTTATCAATCACCAAACCGACGTTAACTCCGTTCTTTGCTACTTGCACTAAGCGTTGCGCAATAGGGGCGGAGGTAAAGCTATAGGCTTGTACTAACACATTATTTCTAGCGCTCGCAATGGTGTTGATGAGCAATTGGTCACAGTGATGGCTATCGGAGGGTTTTTGGGGTGTGAAACAAACTTGATAGCTAATTGGAGTAATTCTATCCGATGTCACTGTATTCGCCGATAGAGAGTAATTATTGACGAATAAGGCGATAGCCATAATGACTATCACTCGGTTGATTTTGTTTCTATCCATCTTTAAGTTAACTTTTTGTCCTGACTAATTTCCATGTTTTTCTTGCGTTGTAAACAAGGCCTTATCGATATCTCTTTTTAAATACTTTAACATCTCTTGGTAAAGTATTTCTTCAGTGCCTTTCGTTTTCGCTTGTTCTAAAGTATAAGCACCGATTAAAATCTTGCGTCGGGTATCTTGCTTTCGCTGTTTCAATTTTTGCTGTGCTTGCAATTTTTGGATCCTCGCATTGAGTTGCGCGCGTTTTTTCTTAAGCGATTCAATTTTTTTATCCATGATAAAAATAACCTTCTAACTAACTTACTATTAAATATTATCTACTTTAGTTACTCTCTTCAACTACTAAACTAAATTTCTGTCAATAAGCCCCATAGCAACTGAATACGCGCTTATACGTTGCAAGCAACGTGTGCTTAGACTATACTCACCTCTACTCAATGAGTATAATAAATATCTTCGAAAAAGCAGGGTCTTCTGTAAAAAAAAGATGAATGCTTAATTTACTGACGATAAAAGAAAAACAAAGGGTGAATGGATAACGACCTGATGATGACAAAAGAAAGCATGTTCATGTTAATAACAACGGGTTGCCTATTTAATATCAGTAACACGATAGGCAAGAAAGACAGGCCATAGTGATGGCAATTTACCATTTCTCGGCGCAAGTCATTTCCAGAAGTCAAGGCCGCTCCAGTGTGGCGGCGGCGGCCTATCGCGCGGCGGAAAATTTACTCGATGAACGCACCGGATTACGACACAACTTTACCCGTAAAGCAGACGTTGTTCAGCAGGCGATCTTGTTACCGAAGACAGCCCCTGAGTGGATGCAGGACCGAGCAACGTTATGGAATGCGGTAGAGCAAGGGGAACGGCGCAAAGATGCGCAACTGGCGCGCGAGATTAACGTTGCCTTGCCACTTGAGCTGAGTGAAGCCGAGAATTGGGCGTTACTCACCGACTTTGTGCAGCGAGAATGCGTTGACCATGGCATGGTAGCGGATGTGGCGTTGCACCGCGGGCACACAGGTGGTAAAGCGCAGCCGCATGGGCACGTGCTACTGACGCTACGGGAGGTTCGCCCAGATGGCTTTGGTCAGAAAGTCCGCGGCTGGAATGACCGGACCTTGCTAGGCCATTGGCGCGAAGCCTGGGCGGCGTATTGTAATCTTGCGCTAGCTAAGGCAGGGTTTGACTTGCGCATTGACCATCGCACCTTAGCCGCACAGGGGATTGCATTGGAGCCGCAGAGCAAGATTGGCGCGGCGGCGGCAAGATCGCATCTTGAACGCTTTGCTTTGCATCAGGCGCTCGCCTATCGTAATGGCGAGCGATTACTGGATGACCCAGCGATAGCGCTTGATGCCTTAACCCAACAACAATCCACGTTCACACTCCAAGATATGGCGCGTTTTATCAACCGCCATAGCGGTGATGCTGAGCAGTTTGCCGCCGTTTACGCAAAAGTCAAGGCATGTCCCGACTTGGTTCACTTGGGGCAAGATGGCAGCGGGAAAGACCGCTTTACCACACGCGAATTACTGACATTAGAAAGTGAGATGGTTAATACGGCGGTAGAGGGTAGCAAGCTGGTACAGCATGAGGTTTGTGATAAGCAGCTTGAGCAGCTGCTAGAAGATAAGCAGCTGAGTCAAGAGCAGCGAGTGGCGCTACAGCATCTTGCTCAAAGCGGCGAGGTGGCCTGTGTCACGGGTTTTGCGGGGAGCGGCAAAAGCACGCTATTGGGTGCGGCGCGTGAGGTGTGGGAAGCGGCCGGTTACCGGGTGTTAGGGATGACCTTATCGGCGATTGCAGCGGAGAATCTCACCGCCAGTGCCGGCATTGCCAGCCTTACAGTGGCGAGTGCTTTCTGGCACTGGGACCATCAGATAGCGCGCTTACTGCCACAGGATATTGTCGTGGTTGATGAAGCGGCGATGCTGGGGTCACGGCAGCTGAGTCGCGTGATAACGGCGGCGCGGTCGCTTGGTGCCAAAGTGGTGTTAGTGGGCGATCCAGAGCAGTTACAAGCGATTGAGGCCGGAGCAGCCTATCGCGCCATCGCAGACCACGTGGGCTCTGTGCAGCTGACCGAGATATGGCGGCAGCAAGTTGACTGGCAACGGCTGGCGACGCGAGACTTCGCTCATGGCAAGACGGCAGCGGCGATGGCGGCGTATGCGCGTCATGACAATGTGCATTGGTTTGCTACGGATGACAGAACCCTTGACACGTTGGTGGCGCGTTGGGATGAGGTCAGGAGTCAGGCACCTGGCACCTCACAATTGATGCTCGCTTACACCCGAGCCGAGGTACGCCAGCTCAATGAAAAGGCCCGTGGCCGGTTGCAGGCACAAGGCGAATTGGGACATGATCATCGCTGCATTACCGCGGTTGGTGAGCGGTCTTTGGCGGCGGGCGAGCGGATTTATTTTTTACAGAACGAGCGCCAGGCACTCAAGGTTAATAATGGCACGCTCGGCACCATTACCCAGATTGATGGTGAGCAATTACAGGTGGATGTAGATGGGGTCGGGGAGCGGCGACAGGTTTCCTTTTGCTTAGGCGACTATAACGCCATTGACCATGGCTATGCGGCGACGGTATATAAGGCACAAGGGGTGACGGTGGATAGAACGCATCTATTGGCGTCACGTTACTTTGACCGGCACAGTGCGTATGTGGCGCTGAGTCGCCATCGGCAGGGCGCGGATATTTATGTCAGTCGCGACCAATTTGCAGGCTTTTATCAACTGATGGGTATCTTTGGTCGGGCGAGGTCGAAAGATATCACCTTGGATTATGCCCATGTACGCGAACTGTCACTGACGGATGACCATTTACGGCCTGCGACCTCTCGGTTGGTGCGTCTGAGTGCGATGGAGAGTGGTTTAGCGGCCCAGGCTGAGCGCCAATTGTTACAAAAAGGGCTCAAGTGGCTTGGATCGCAAACGGGGTTATCGGTCAGCTTTGCCGTACGGGCAGGAGACAAAGGGATTTATTGGGGAGAGGTGACTCTTTCCGGGAAGCGGTTTGGCTTTTTAGAGCAAGTGGGGAGTCAAGCGAAATTAATTCCCGCCGATTGGTTGTTATCTTGCGAGGAAGGAAAGGCGATGGTGATTGAGCGGCAGACCACCGAGACGGGTGAAGAAAGATTACGGGGTAAACAGCTGGAAGTTGAGTTGAGCATGCGTGAGGCGCTGGAAATCGGCGAACGGTGTCTTTAGACAAGAGGAGAGCATGAGAACAGAGGAAATTAAAGCGTCGCTGCTGCAGTTTGAGGCAGGATTAACGGTTATCGAGGAGTTATTACCTCGACTGATGGTTGCCTATCAGTTGGCTGAGGTGAACGATTTATGCTTGCCTGCAATTAACAGTAAACAATTTGAGTTATTAGCGGTAATTATTGAAAGATTAGGGCGTGAAATTGACCATCTGCAAGTCTACTTCTCAGAAGAAGTGGTTGGGCCACAGGAGGAAAATCATTGATGAATAAATACTCTTTTTACGAAGCTATCAATCAGGAGATCACATCAACGTGTGCGGCATGGCAAAGGGCACATCAGGTGGTGCTGCGGAGTCAGGGTCAACGACGCGAAAGACTGTTGCTGCAAGAACATCAGTTGGAACGGCACGTACAGCATGTGATGGGTGACTATTTAGCCTGCCAACGGCAACAACGGATAGCTAAGGAGGAGAGGTAACAATAATCTCCTTGCCATTAATGCAAAATTAATCAATAATGATTAGACAGAAAAATTAACGCCCTGATGCGGTGTTGAAGCACCACACCAGAGCTAAACACAACCAACTAAGAAGGAGTTGATTATGTCTGAGCACACCATACACTCTCAGGAAAAAAATGCAATCTTTGACGAAGTCCAGCGACTGGATACTATTCTCTTTACGACACAGCAAATCTTAGGAATTGTCATTGAGCAGTTGAATAAACACACGATTGCCCCCAAAAGGGAAGCGATTGACGCCATTGCCTGTGTTGTCGACATGCTCTATGAACGGAATCAACGGGCACTATACTCTGATGGATAGATTGTTCAACGGGCGCTCCCATCCATTGACTATCGAGGATGGATGGGATACGTTATTCATTATTATGGGCAATGCATTAAGAAGGGAGGCTTCGCATGGCAGACCACCACGACCGCCTATTTAAAGATTTGCTGAGCAATCGGGAGTTTGCGGTGACTTTCTTACAGCAGTATTTACCGCCAAAGTTAGCGACCCAGGTAGACTGGGGGACGGTGCGTTTGGATGCGGCGAATGTGGAACACACGCGCCAGCAACATAAAGCCAATACCAAGCAAAAAGAGCAATCCGACTTGAATTTTATCTTCCAGTTTACTGATGGACGTTTTGGTGCGTGTTTAGTGCATATCGAGTTTCAAACAACGCATGATATGACCCTGATGATAAGAACTCGTCATTATCAAACGAGCTACTTACTGGATTTTATCAAACGCAACAAAGGGGTGAAAAAGTTACCGTTAGTGGTGAGTATCATCTACTATGCGAACAAAAAACCGTTCAGTCACAGTCTGGATATTCATACCTACTTCCAAGATGTGGAACTGGCAAGAAAATATGCGTTTACGACACAGTTTATTGAGTTATCGATGCTCAGTGATGAACAATTGCTACAACATGGACCCATTGCTGGTCTAGAATGCATCTTAAAACATGTGGCCCAGCAACAGGTTGATGGCAGCCTGACATTGCTGAGCCGTGCCATTACCACCTATGATAGCCTTATCCGGCAGACCTTGATTAAGTATCTTGCGCATTACACGGGTATGACAAAGGGGACATTCTTTGATAAAATAATCACAGAGCAACCGACACTGGAGAATGAGATGAAAAGTGTAGCACAACAATGGAAAGATGAAGGCATTGAGCAAGTAGCGAGCAGGATGCTGGCTGGTGGTGATAGTGTGGAAAGAATTGCACGCGTTACCGGTTTATCTACGGCGAGAATTCAGACGATTAAAGCATCACGATATTAAGAACCTGTCACTCTTTGGCATGATGGATAGGCACACACTCCTGCTAAACTAGTTGATAAAGAACCGACATTGGAGGAGGATATGAAAACGGCGGCACAACAATCGGAACATCAGCCTAGAGACTCTTATTATTCTTTGAATAAAACTTTGTTAAGAGTTTCAAATTTATGGGAAAAAAGAGCAAAAGTTAGAAATCACAGCCTAGAAAATGAATTATCTTTTGATAGGAATAAAAAAGACTTTTTAGAAGACCTACTACCTTTTCATAAACATCCACTTTACTGTTCTTTAGCGAAAGATGATAAAAACCGTATCTTATCTGCTGGCTGGTTAGCATATAACGAAAAAAATATTGACATTGAAAATTATATTGTCTCTCCGACATGCTTGAATATTTATAAGGAACATTATCCAGGGGTACAATCACAATACTGCAAGCGTATTGCAAATGAAACAATCACGGACGAAGCTTACCATGTTCTTTTAACTAATAATTCATCGAACATTACACGAAAGTGTCGTAACTTAGATAAAATAAAAATCAAAACGTGTAACCTTGTTCAACAAATGAGAAAACATCAAGAAAATTATCATGAAGCATGGAAAAAAAATATTATCTTACTTGTCACCGCCATTGTTTCTGAAGTTTTTATTTGTGGTTACTTAAGAAAATTAGCAGCATCAAAAACAATTCAACCCATTAATATGCAAGTAGCAAGAGTACATGTTGAGGATGAGATGGCCCATGGGTTTATCTTTAGGAAACTAGCAAAGCTTATTTATAGTAATCTTAACAGGAAACAAAAAGATTTTTTCAGCGAGAAGCTCCACTGTCCTATTTCTTGGTTTGTCGATAAAGAGTTAGATGTATGGGAAAGCCTATTATCTCAATTAAAAATTAGAAAATACCAAGACATTATAAATGATGTGAAAGAAGAAAATAAAATACTGTTTAATGCAGTCGATTATACAAGTATAATAGATTTGGCAAATGAATTAGGGATCAGTAATTTTCAAGTTAACATTGCTCAATAGCTACTCATGTAGTTAGGCAATTTTGAAATAGATTTACTTTATGTCTATTTTTACCTTGTTATTATATGTTTTTACCATCACGGTGTTAATTGTAATACCGGGGCCTGTTGCTATAGTGTGCTTAAACCAAGGAACAAAATATCCCTTTAAATATTCTATATTTTCCGCAATTGGCGGCACTACTGCTTCGTGTGTGATTATCTTTGTATCTATTATAGGGCTTGGATCAATTATTTACTCGAATAGTACCATATTCAATGGGTTAAAAATGGCTGGTGGCAGCTATTTATTGTATTTAGGTATTAGTTATTTAAGCAACATCAGAAAACAGGGAAATGCAGGTTTGACTTTGACAACAAATCAAGAGAACTATATTCATAAAGGGAGAAAAAAAATATTTATGTCTGCTTTCTTAGTTGGCATAAGCAATCCGAAAGATATCATTTTCTTTGTTGCCCTATTTCCACAATTTATACAGCCTAATACATCAAAAATAATGCAATTATTCATATTGGTACTTACTTGGATTGTTATTGATCTGTTAGTAATGACAACTTACGTAGCAGGAGCAAACAATATTGTCAAACGATTAGTTGAGCAAAGACAGATACACCGATTAGAATTAGTCACCGGGATCATCTTTATCCTACTGGCATGTATTGTTATGTGGGAAATTTTTTTATGATGTTGGCAAAATGTGAATATTATAAGTTTCGCTAGCTAAAACTTATTTTTGTCATTTTTATTTCACTTAAACTATTTTATTTGTCAGCTTTTTCACATTGGTAACCTAAAAAGGGAAAGGTATCTGATGGCAGACCACCACGACCGCCTATTTAAAGATTTGCTGAGCAATCGGGAGTTTGCGGTGACTTTCTTACAGCAGTATTTACCGCCAAAGTTAGCGACCCAGGTAGACTGGGGGACGGTGCGTTTGGATGCGGCGAATGTGGAACACACGCGCCAGCAACATAAAGCCAATACCAAGCAAAAAGAGCAATCCGACTTGAATTTTATCTTCCAGTTTACTGATGGACGTTTTGGTGCGTGTTTAGTGCATATCGAGTTTCAAACAACGCATGATATGACCCTGATGATAAGAACTCGTCATTATCAAACGAGCTACTTACTGGATTTTATCAAACGCAACAAAGGGGTGAAAAAGTTACCGTTAGTGGTGAGTATCATCTACTATGCGAACAAAAAACCGTTCAGTCACAGTCTGGATATTCATACCTACTTCCAAGATGTGGAACTGGCAAGAAAATATGCGTTTACGACACAGTTTATTGAGTTATCGATGCTCAGTGATGAGCAACTGCTGCAACATGGTCATATCGCTGGTCTGGAGTGTATCTTAAAGCATGTGACCGAGCAGGATGTGGAAGGGCACATTGCGGTGATAAGCCGCGCTATCACCGCTTATGATAGTCTGGTCAGACAGACCCTGATTAAGTATCTGGCGAGGCAGACAAGTCCTGAGTTCCCTGCTAAAATAGTTGATAAAGAACCGACGTTGGAGGTAGATATGAAAACAGCAGCACAACAATGGATGCAGGAAGGGGCAGAAAAACTCAAGCCGACGTTTATTAAGCAAGGGATTGAGCGAGGGATTGAGCGAGGGATTGAGCAAGGGATTGAGCAAGGGATTGAGCGAGGGATTAGGCGTGTGGCGACGAAGATGCTTGCTGATGGTGATAGTATTGAAAACATTGCACGGGTCACCGGTTTATCTACAGCAAACATTCAGGCGATTAAGGTATCGCAATACTAAGAATCTTTAGCTTTTTGGAGCAGGATATGAAGAGTGTCGCACAACAGTGGATGCAGGAAGGGGCAGAAAAACTCAAGCCGGCGTTTATTAAGCAAGGGATTGAGCAAGGGATTAGGCGTGTGGCGACTAAGCTGTTGGCAGAAGGGGTAGATGTTAATCTTGTGGCAAGAACTACGGGCTTATCGGTAGCACAAATTGAGGCGATAAAACAGTCCCCATCGCGGCATTAATCGCTTTGCAAGCTGCTAAGGTGTCAGTCATTGCTCATCATGGTGGTATAATATCTAAACCCTGCCATCATGCGGTTGGTAGTATGCCCTTATCTGTACCGTTCGTCTTTCGCGGACGGCTGGTCTGCCACCTAATCTTCCAACAAGCTTTTAAAACCGACGTGTTTTTCATTTAATAGCTTAATGATAGCAATTAAGTGTTGAATAGAGCGACCGAGCCTATCAAGCTTCCACACGACAAGAGTATCTCCCCGGCGTAATTTACCCAGAGCAGCCCTTTCCTGTTGATCTTCGCGCTTTATCTGCAAATCTCTTTGTTGGTTAACCTATCAAATGAGTTACCTTTGAAGAAGTGAGAGTAAACCTTTATGCTTATTCTCATTCTGCAATCGAGGAATAATAATCACCGGGATTTTTCTATCGGCTGGCCATACGAAACCAGGATTTCTACTGTTCTTAGGACGGGTGCCTCTACATCTATGTGTAAATAAACTATTTACCGTTTTAACATTCTGGCAAAGAATGGCTTGTAATGAATGTTGCAACGGTATAGATTCCCAATGTGTTTGCTCGTTGTTCATTGCAATAGCTGATTTCTTGACCAACCGAGCTACATTGCTATTTCTTTTTTCAGCCTGCGATTTTCCCCAAAGACTTTGGTAAGTCTGGCTTCTATTTTTTATTGCCCGTTTATCTTTTGCTTTGACTACACTTGGCACCGCGCCTCCTAGATCAGAATCGCTATGCCTCCAAAGATGATTATTATGATTAATAAACTCTGGACTTAATATCAACCGGACACAAGCGCCACCAGCACCCCTTACCTTGCGCAGGCCACTTTTTATGCCTAGTTCCCACCATACGCGTATAGACGGCACTTGCACCACCGTTATCTCTATCAGAAGTACGTCCATATTTACCCATAGGCCCTAGCCTTGCAAAAGCACTAACTAGCGTACCTCTCTTCAATATATCGCCCACATACGTTGCGTCGACACCATGCACAAAACAGGAAATTTTATTAAAAGTATCAGTTGTTAAACCTGGCGATGGCTCCCTATCGTTTTTTCTTGTATGAGGTCTATTACCTTGAGCGTATAGCCCCGTATCACTATTGAATAGGTATAAGTTTTTTTCGTTATAAAATAGTGGACAAGTGAGTGTATCAAATTCTTCTTCACTAAGAGTGTCTATTTCCTCATTTATGCTCCCTGTTTCTCGGTAATAACGGATACCATATTTTGAAGTGTGTTTATAATATTTTTCAGGCATAATGATTCTCCAAATTATTAGTCATTTCAACTCTTCTTCCAAGCCAAGCACTAACGCTCAGCTAACAAGTTATTTAGCTTTGTCAATAGAGCAATTTCGCAACCATGTTAAAAGGGGATGTAAAAAACCATGTATCATGTCGTGTAAGAGGTATAACGGTTATACCCTCACTTTACCAGGGAAACCAGCAGCATCCTTTGAGGCATGAACTTGTTATATTCCGAAGCGCCTTATAGCTTAATTGATGATGCCTAGATGCGATAGATATATCGAGTTTCTCGTACTTTTAGTAAAGTTACCTAAAAAACTGCTGGCCCGATATTATGATCAAACACCGGCCAAATATCCGATTTCCTCATACACGAAGTATGGGAAAGGGGCTATTTGAGTTAAGACTTAAAGCACAAGAGGTATTGCACGTGCTTTCTATTGCGCCATATTAAAAGATAACATTGTCATGCTGCATAGCATTATCGAGAAAACACAACAAACTCCGCTAAAAGATTTAAAGACAGCGTGCAAACGAATGTTAGAGGTAACTCACTATGAAAATACGTAATACACATGATACATTAAAAAGAGAGGCGTTATTGCATCCTCGTGTTAAAGCAGAATATGATGCGCTTGCAGACGAATTTAGTTTACTTGAAGAACTCGTCAAAGCAAGAGCAAAAGACGAGAAAACACAAGAAGATGTCGCAAAAGCAATAGGAACGACAACATTGGCGGTAGGGCGCTTAGAAACTGGCGGCAGCAAACAACTGCATTCTCCAACAATTGCGACGCTACGAAAATATGCGCAAGCAGTTAATCATAAGCTTATTATTAAATTGCAACCGAATTAAAATACAATTTATTGCTAACAACACTTAAATGTTTCTATTTACATTTCATTAAGGAATTAAAAAACGGACGAAATACCAACCTTTAAACAGGCGTCTAACAGTCTTTTATCAAAAGAAGCAATAGTCGCTTCAACACGTATAGCCAAATCCAGATAGCTTGCATCGTAAGATGAAAGATCATACTGAATCGCTAGTTTCGTATTAGAATAAATAGACTCTGGGGTGGAAGAAAATCGATCTACTGTTATAGGCATTAATCCAAGTAAATGACTATATTCTGCAAAACCTTGTTGTGTAATACGTTGCCTATTAAGAGCAGACACCAACACATTGCTACATTCCAAATAGAAAATAGACGGTACATATGCTGTAAATTCCCTCTGCGAGATACGAAAAAATATATCTTTAACTTGCTCTTGCAACTCATCCGGGAGAATAGAAGACATAAAAAAAGAACAATCTACCACTAGATTCATCGTCTACCTTCCGATTTCATTCTAATAATAGCTTCAGGATCACCTAGAGGAGAACATTTCTTTAATGCTATAAATTGTTCTGTTATCTGCTTAAACTTACTACTATAGTATTTTTCAACGGGTATGATAAAAGCCACTTCACGACCTCTATTGGTAATACACAGCTCCTCACCTTCTTCCACTGCTTTTATTAATTCTGGCAAATGTGTTTTTGTCTTAAACATACCTACTGATCTCATCATATAATCTACCTAGTTTATTAATCTAGTATTATCATAACACAATAACTATATTAATAATCAACCATTTTACGGTGATTCTCTCTCATCCTGGTGGTTACTATTTTTATCCGGTACGACAGTCAGGATACACTCTTCTTGTTGCTGTAGACGTGATGGAATGGTTAACGCTTAGTTACTTAGTTTAATGCGATTGACATAATATCATTATTAATACTATAATTAGCCATGGATAAGGTAAAAAAGATTTTATCTTTAATGCAGCAGTCGCCACAGGATATAAAATTTTCTGATCTTTCTATAGTTTGTGAATATTATTTTGGTAAACCAAGAAATAAAGGCAGTAGCCATTATGTTTATAAAACCCCTTGGATAGGTGATCCGCGGATTAATATACAAAAAGCCAAAGGAGGTAAGGCAAAAGCCTATCAAGTTAAACAAGTATTATTGGCCATTTCAAAGTTGGAGGATATTTAGCAATGATTAATCATCGACATTATACTTATCGAGTGACGTGGTCACCTGTTGATCAAGAGTATCTGGCTTTATGTGCGGAATTACCCAGCCTATCTTTCTTATCTAAAGATCATGATAAGGCATTGACAGGATTGGTTGATATGGTGGGTAACATCATAGAAGATATGCAAGCCAATGGTGAGGCATTGCCAGCGCCTTTTTCTGATCGTCACTATAGTGGCAAATTTCAAGTGAGAATACCACCTGAGCGACACCGACATCTTGCGATAAAAGCGGCAGAACAGGGTGTGAGTCTTAACCGGTATGTCTCATCTAAATTAAATTGATGCTAATTGGGTGTTGAGTAAACTCATATCTAAAGCATAAAGCAACAACATGGAATGGGAAAATAGCCTCGTACCATGATAACGTTGCTGTTGGCATTATGGGCTTAGATCACGTCGGTAGCGCGGTGCAACGCCACTCCAGGCACTTGGCTTTATCGTTAAAGGATTTGTCCGCACCACAAACCTGACTTACCTTTTAACAACATTTTAATTTAAATATAGATTAGCAAACTTATTTCTCAACATATTCTCGGCATTGCGGTATTCGGCACTCGCGGTAAAGTTGTAACTGCCGGTCTCCACCACTTTCCCATCAATGACCATCACCGTGTTATGAGCAATAGCAGGGTGATAATCAACATAGATGGTAATACCTGCATCCAGAAGCGATTGTACTTTACTATAGCGGGCGTTTACCTGGCTTTTATCAATCACCAGCACCACATTCACGTCGCTCTTGGCTGCTTGCGCCAACGCCATTGCAATTAGTTCTTTGATGTAGGGTTCAACGCATTCCTTGATTTCATTAGGATCAAGTTTTACCTGTGAATGTCGTCGTTCATACAACATATTGTTCACTAATATCATCAAAGATTATTTGATCTTATCTAAGCACGCTGGTGCCAATGTTGAATGCCATGGTTACTTTTTCTACGTCATATGCTGATAGTAATATTTTATTAATGATCGGTGTTATTGCAAAAGTAACTATACAGGGTGCGTTGCTAATAGCCAATAGTTTACCTATTTCTCGCACAGAAAGCTCTCCCTTTTTCTAATGTTGTTTTAATTTCTTTCTAGATAACGAAGAGGGAGAGATTCACTGGTACCGGTTAAAGATAACCATTCTGAGTGTCTTATAATATCTGATAATTTTGCTTATCAGATATAATGTAGAACGATCCACCAAAATCAGCATACCTAGTTTTTGGCTTTCTTCTTTATAATTCATAATTCTTTAATAGTGCTCATCGGTAAAAAGAGGCAATGCTTTTTGGCAACGGATAAATCCAGAAATCCATATTTTTTGTAGAATTTTTCGGCGCTGCTATTGATAGCATCAACCACAACAGCAAATGAAGCAATCGCTAAGCTAGCATGATATGCCCGTTTGATGGCATCAATTAAGAGCAACTCGCCTAAGCCCCGTTGCTTGTAGTTTTCATCTACTGCCAATCGTCCAATTAAAGTGGCTGGTAAGTATGGATAGGAGGGTAATTTTTTTCTCATACCTTCTGGTAAAGCACTCAACTCAATAGCCGTAGCTGATAAGGAGTAGTAACCAGCAATCTTATTTTCTTTTTGATCATGGAGCACATAGGTAACGGCTATTCGTTTTTGACTATCCTGTCGTGCTTGCTGTTGAAAATAATTATCTAAAGAGTAAATGCCGCAAGAAAATGATTTTCTATCGTGAGTTTTATCTAATGGAGAAATTAACCATTGTTTCACTACGGGAGCTCTCGTTTTTTAATTAACCAATAAGGTCACGATGGCATTTTGTGGCTTTCTGAAGCGCTAAATTAGGTGTTGGAGGGTTCATTAATGCATGAACAAATTGCTCTGATTGTTTTGCCGTTAAAGTAATGACTTCATATTCCCGAAGGACTTTATTCGCTGCTTTTTGAGAAGCGCTCAGAATAAAGTCTGTTAGTGATCGGCCAGATAAGTCAGCTGCGCGTTGCAGTAATGCTTTTTGTTGGTGATTCACCCGTGCTTCTAAGCGTTCTGTCTTTTCCGCCTTGTAACTAGAGTGTTGTGCTTTCATGATAAATTCTTTTTGTTTTCACTTATTAGTGTACGGTAGATTGCCGTATAAATCAACCATTTTACGGTGATTCTCTCTCATCCTGGTGGTTGCTGTGTTTATCTAATGTTAGGATATTATCCTCCTGTTGCTGTAAGCACGCTAACGGGTTGCGGGTGTTATTCGGGAGCAGATCATCCGGTGTCAGCTGATTGGTATCGGCAACTTCGTTGCTATTACTCTCGTTTTTCTGCGGTAATGTGACCTTAGTTTGGTTGATCATCTTTGTTTTTTCTGCGGTTTTCCTGCAGGCGATAAAGCCCGGTTGTAATATGGGCCGCTGCTGATAAGTGAGCGTGATTTTGGTGATGGCTACCGGTAGAGGCACTCGCACATAAGCGGTTAAATCCGGCAGCGCCATGATTTCGGCGGCGGTCACTAATGGTCGTGTTGCTCGTTGGGTGCCGATGGTGATGCCATCACGGATGGTATTAACACCATAGGCATAGGACTCCTGATGTTGCTCGATTTCCTCATGACCCAGTTCCTTTGACACCAGGGTTGCCATGTCGGCAGACGGTGAGCGAAAGAAAAAGCGGGTGTTGAGTAAATCAAAGATCTCAGTAGCGGCGGCGGAGCCATAGATTTTCTGTAATTGGGCAAACGACTGCATGCCGAGGATAAAACAACCACCAAACTTTCTCACTTCGGCAATAGTCTCTGCCAATTGGGGCAACTGGTGTAAACTCGGTAGTTCGTCACAAATAAACCACAGTCGCCTATCATAGTCTTCTTCGAGAGATAACAGAGCAATACTGGCTATGGATAACCACATCGAGATGAGTGGTCGTAAGGTCACATGCGCTTTAGCATGCGACGAAATCAACAGAAAGCGGCTCTCCTTACTGTCTCCGGCTTGTGCTATCCACTGGTGAATAGAAAACGGTGTTTTTCCTGACAATCCTTGTAGAAAGCGTAAGCTTTTGAGGGAAGTTGATAGCACACTGCGAATGGAGATGGCCGTTTTTTCAATTTTATCGGACACTAGTGTTGCCGCTTCAGTGCCTTGTAGATAGTGACCAAGATTATCAAGTTTTGCCGTTAATAGTAACGAGAGCAGTTTTTCTATCGAGCGATTTTTATCACCTTGCATGCGATACGCTGCCGCCGCGAATACGGTGCGCGCAGCAGTAACCCAGTAAGGATCAGACTCACCGTGCATCGGGATGAGGGCTTCTGCCATGTTGTCAAAATCAGGTGCGGTGGTGGCTTCCTGCCATAGGTCCCAAGGAGCGCAGCGTTTATCGAAGGGATTTAACAAGGTATCAGTCTGCTCCTGATAAAACAGACTGGTAAATACACAGCCTTTATCGAAGATAATGGCGCTGTCGCCGCGCCTGCGGATTTGCTCGATAAATTGATTGAATGTTTGCCCTTTACCGCTACCGGTGGTGCCATGGATCAGGGTATGCCTGACTTCGAAATCTTTAGCCATGGGGAGCGAGCCAATCACGATATCGGCAGCTCCGTGGCTTTTGACCATCTTTGCCACGACATTAACCTTATGAAGGCGCGATCCACGAACAAAGTCGCTTTCTGCCTGCTGTTTACCTCGTTTGATTAACCAAAACGTGAGCCCTATCGTGACCACGGTCGTCATGGAAAGTGCATAATAAAAGCTGAGTTTAAGATGATACCAGAACAAGTGTAATTGGTTGGTAAAGTAGGGTTCACTCAACACGCCGAAGGTATTAATACGTAGGGTGGTTTCATGCCAGTTAATATGAAACACATGTTGGGCCAGGCCGACTTTTTGTAACACCATTGAGGCAATGTAGTAGTAGGCTGCACGTAGGGTATCTAATGATGTCGTTACATATAAGCTAGCAATCGTCAGCGCCAGTAGCAGTAAGATGCACCAATGCAGGATTCTTTGATTAACCTGCCATAGCATGCGCCAATTGTTAAAGGTGATTTGGCTACCTCGAGTAAAAAATGTTGCCTTGTTAGGTGATTTTTTCACTTCATGTTCCAGGCATTACCATCAGTGTGTTTAGGATTCAAATTATATCGTTAATAAGATTAGTAATTAACTTAATCATCAATAACTTTATACGTTTATTGCCGTCGGTAAAGGGATGATCCTTAATAATGAAATACAATAAGTGAGCCGCTTTTTCTTCCACGGTGCTATACAATGATTGCCCAATAAAAGTGGCCTCAATATTGCCTAAGATGCCTTGTAATTTATTTTCTCGTTCACTGCCAAATAACAGACTGGCTTCTCCTTTCTGTATTAGACTGTCTTTTAATGCTTGAATTAAACGCACCGCCTCTTCATACGGAAATTTAATCGATACGGGCTGTTTAGTTTTGGGGATCTGTAATTGGTCTTCATCATAAGCTAATAATACACGCCATGATTTTGCGTATTTTGTGACAATGTTGAATGCTTCTTTACCAATCTCATCAATTGATTCTTGATGAAGTAATGTTTGCTGAATAAGAGATAATGATTGCTCTAATTCTTTTATTCCGGTATTTGCTAAGCGGTTTTGATTAAAACTATAGCCTTTAATCAGATGATCACGTAAAATTTTTGTTGCCCATATGCGAAAACGGGTGCCCTCTTGTGATTTTATGCGATACCCTACAGAGATAATGACATCCAAATTATAAGTCTGTACCACTCGCGATACTTTTCGGTTACCTTCTTGTTGAACTATCTCGGATTTCGAGATAGTTGATAATGAATTTAATTCTTTCTCTTCATAAATATGACGGATGTGCTGATTTATCGTTCTTACATTCTTATTAAATAATTGCGCCATTTGTCTTTGTGAGAGCCAAACCGTGTCTTTATTAAGCGGTACATTTAATTCTACAAGACCGTCTTTAGTAACATATATTGCTAAAGATGAGTGATCAGACATTGAGTTTCTCCTCCACAGCAACTCATTCTACTTAGACATAATCAAATTTTCTAATGTTTTCTGGAGATATCGCTGGTATTGATACTTTCTATTGCGCTAAGTTTTGTATACTCCATGCTATGGAGTAGTGTAACATTGACTTTAGTGTTGTTGGCGCTGCATAGCCGCAACCTCATCCCTAGATAAGGCCGTGATGGCAGCCACTTTTTCCACACTGTCGCCATTAGCCAGCATGTTACGGGCGATTTGTCGGATGCGGTCTTGGATGTTTTGCTCTATGGTTTTGGGTTTCGTTTCACGCACCTTGTAGACGGTAAATAATGAAATCAAAGCCGCCACGGTCAGATAAAGTGGGAGACTAGCAGATGAAGAAAATAGCAAAGGTGCTAGCAATGCTAGCTAGTTTATCTTCTTTAGGAAAGAAATGAACAGCAATCACTGGCGCGAAAAAGCCATAAATAATGATATCGTAGATTTCTAACGCATTACCAATGATGGCTGCAACAATAATTTTAAACATACGCATATCCAATATGCGTGGCAACTTTTCCTCTTGCTTGTCAAGTGTTTATTGGTCAGCATGTTACTTTGTTCAACAGTGATTGGACTGGGAATTGGTCGCTGATAATATTTTTATTGTTTCTAACCTTGCCGCCATGGATCATTTATCTGTTTGCTGTTGCGCTTTTTCAAACATTACTGTTACCCGTACAGTGCATCGATACACTGGCATTTAGTAATATTCTATAGGCTGATGTTATTCAGTTGGTGCGTGACTTAAAGCAACAAAAAACCTATCCCGATGGTAGCGCGGTATTGCACTTACCCGCGTGGTTAGTCAAATTATTTTAGTTTATCATTATTTAACATACGCTAATTGTTAAAAGTAATTTGCCCGTTATTAGAACTAAGGTTTCCAGGGATTTAGTAATTCAACGCCCGTTTTCTCAAAGTCATGCGTGTTCCGGGTAGATAAGATCATACCATATACTAATGCTGTTGCTGCAATCATGGCATCACGATCGGAGACTGGATCAGGAACATGTAATTGTGCGCATTGCTTTGCAACAGCAACATCGAGCGGTAAAATACGGTCAGCAAAGCTCGGGAAAACGTGTTCATTTATCCATGTGCGTAAATGGAGTCCTTGTACTTTATCTCGCCGTTCAACTAATAGGATCCCGGTTTCTATTTCTAAAATCGTGATAGCGGAAATAAACAAACTGGAAGTTGGTATGTGACTTGCCCATTTAACGACGTTGTGATCGGCGCGATCAGCTTTTGCTTTACGTAATTCCGATAAGACATTCGTATCCAGCAAATACATTAGTCAAAGACCGTTGGCCGATATAGATTATGGCAGAGTTTAGGCGCTTCAAAATCAAACTCGTTTTCAGTTGGCATCGCCAATAAATCAACGATATTGGTTTTCTTATCAGTTAGCCGTTGGTATTCTTCAACGGTTAACAGTACATGGGCTAAACGTCCTTTATCGCTGATAAAAACCGGTCCGTTCCGAGCGATCCGTTTTGCTTCGCTGACATCCTGATTAAATTCTCGACTGGTGATAGTTGTAATCATTATGATTCCCCTATTTTTTGTAGATACTTACCTACAAACTAAGTATAACAACAACAGCATAATGAATCTATATTAAAATCAGCAACTATATGAGCCGTGATTTGCTACATAGCTAACATAAATACCATTATTGGTAATACCTCGAATTTCTACTAAAGCTGCAGATCCCTATTTCTCATTTATTAGCACTTTGTTTATCAGCTATTGATTAACCTATGGGAAGCATGCTAGCTTTATACTTTTTAAGTGTTTGAGTATCTGTGTTTTCGAGCAATAGTGTATTGCGAGTTATTACACTTTCGTTGAGACTTTTATTATGTTGTTTTACCTTGGAATTTTGCTATCTATAATATTCTCTCATTCTCGTCATAAGCTATAAAACCTCATCGGTTATTCATCCTTTGGTTCAAATAACTTATCTTTGATTCCATCAAACATGTGATGGGTCACCCCTTTTTGACCGTAGCTTTTGCCCTGCTCTATGTTCCTATCTGCGTCTTCAGCTAATGCTGATTGTTCAATAATTTGTGATGCACGATTGGCATCTAGTTGCTGTTGCGCTATTTTATCGTTA
>CAYWDC010000003.1:0-19886 GCA_964456955.1 uncultured Gammaproteobacteria bacterium
GTGAATAATTTACTGGCATCATAATAATATTGCAATATGACGCTAAGACGCCCATATTTTCTAGTGTTTGGTGCTGCAGTGATGCGTTCGACCACTTCTTTTTGTAGCATAACATGCAGATCTTGAATGATATCGACGTGTTGTAATAGGTGAAATAAAAGCGGTGTGGAAATATTATAAGGCAAGTTGCCAACGATGCGTAGTGGTTTTGGCGTCAACTGACTAAAATCAAAATTTATGGCATCAGTAATGTGTAATTTCCATTGTGGCGATGTTTTTATTTGCTGTTGAAGATATTGTGCGAGATCACGATCAATTTCGATAGCATCGAGTTTTAAAACTTTTGGTAGTAAGCTATAGGTTAACGCACCTAGCCCGGGTCCAATTTCAATCAAGTGTTGATCGGCTCGTGGATCGATGGCGGCGATAATGTGGCCAATCACATGGCTATCTTGCAGGAAGTGTTGCGCAAACCGTTTGCGTGTACACTGCTGTATATTGACAACGGAACCGCAAGAAATATTGGTTGAGTGACGCATGATTAAGGCGACGTGGGAAGTTTCCTACGGATGATATAAAATTTTTATATAAGCAGTAGCATGTAATTGTTGCAACAAGGCTTGTTGTTTTTCTAACAATTTTTGCTGAAAAATTTCATTACGTACACGTGTGCGTAGTTGCGTTATATTCATTTTTAGCGGTTTGCCACGTGCTTCTAGCAATTTGATAATACGGAAACCATTGGTCGTGCGAATAGGGCCTGCGACATCACCTTTCTTCATTGTCAGGACACGATTTGCAAATATGGTGGGTAATTCGGCTAAGGTCTTCCAACCCATATCTCCCCCTTTTAATTTCTCCGACCTGTTTGATTGTGTTGCCGCTAACGTTTTAAAATTTTCTCCTTGTTGCAGTTGTTTACGTATCCGTTGCGCTTTTTTTGCCGCGGTGGTAACTTGTGTCAGCGTCGGTGGATCTTGCAGCGGAATTAAAATATGCAGTAAATGAAACTGATTGCGTGCGCCTGAATGCCATTGCAACATTCTTATAGCGTTATCAATCTCTTGTGCGGAAACCTTGATTGGCGTGTCTATAACTGTCTGCATGAGCTTTTCGCTAATGATTTCTTGTTTGAGATAGGTAATAAAGGCATTTTTGCTGATACCCTGCTTGCTCAAGGATTGGTAAAGTTGTGTTATGGTGAGATTTCGTTGTGTGGCAATGCGGTTTAGGGCCCGATGTACATCGGTAGGGCTAGTGGTGATGTTGAGTTTTTGAGCAAACTGTTTTATTAAAGACTGATTAATCATCATTTGTAATACTTGATGAAGCAGCACATTATCGGCAGGTGTATTGATGTTACGCTGTTGCAATTGATTTTTTATGCTTGGTAAGTCTTGCTTTAGCATCGACACGGTGATTACCTGGTCATTGACAATGGCTGCAATACTGTCTAGTGGCACAGCCGCAATGCCCTTGCCACTAATGATCAAACACATGCAGCCGAGCAACAACAGCTTCGATAATATGCAATGTCTATGCATGGTTTGTTCTCCACAAGAGCCTTTTATAACCGGCTAGTATAACATAGATCACATTTTATGATGCTGTTTTATGCTGCGTTAAAAAAAGTGCTCCCTACCGAAATTATCCTGATAACCGGGAATGGTGTATTTTAAGAAATGATCGGTTGAATTGGAGTCTTGGTTGCCTATCGACATTAAACCCGTTAATGAGAATTGCAGATAAATTGACTGATCATACTGACGTGTTTTCCCATCAGACTTGAATCCCAGATAACGACGGCCAGCTAACAGGCGTACTGCCCAGCAACAGCTCTTATATTGCATACCATACAAATAATTAGGGGTATAGTGTTGGCTAATATCATAATGGATGCCGCCCAGTGTTTGCCAGCGAGCACCGAGTGGCCAAGATATTCCTAAGTTTACTTGTCGCAGATCGTCAGCACCATTTTCACCACGAACAAACCAATAGCTGGTATTGAGAATATGCTGATTGTCAATTTGGTATTTTATACCAAGATTGCCTTTTTTCACATGATGATTGATATTCTCATAGGCAATATTGCCGGTAGCACTCCAATGATCGAGGAATTGCCACTGCATTGTTCCCACAAGCGGTGAAACTTTTGCCGTGTCTGTTTCACTTAGTGCAGCTGGAGGGTTGCTTTGATTCGCTTGTACTTGGCGATGGCGTAGATAATAAATTTGCCCCAGACTGACGTGAAAAATATCGTTGCCATTTGAGTTCTTAATGAAACGGGAAGTGACACCGATGGTGAATTGATTGGCGTCGCCAAAGCGGTCTAGCCCTTGAAAACGATTGGTGTTAAACAATTGTGCATAGGTTAAACTAGAATTGACCTGTGTATCGAAGAGTGGCAGATTGTTTTGCTCAACATAAGGAACACTCAGATAAAACAATCGTGGCTCTAAGGTTTGTGTGTAGGGGGTATTGCCAAGGTGTATGCTACGATCAAAATATAAGCCGGCGTCAATGTTATAGATTGGCAAGTGACGCTGCAGCGAACGTTGTTGCTGCAGTGACGCCACCGGATTGCTCAAGTGATAAATGGTGCTTTCCAGAGTTATGTTTGGTTTGAGGTAACCCCATGGTCTGCTGAAGTTAGCACCGATGGAGGGGGCAACGTTATAGCGCATACCCGTTACTGTCGGTAGAGTTGTGGGGAAGTTTCCTTCCAGCAGTGGATGTTGAAAATTCGTAAACTCTATGCCTAGGTTATAATTTAGGCCCCAGAGTGCATCCGGGTAAGAACCATTAATATTGATTTGTGGCAGCCGCGCATACTGATCTTGGGGAATATTCGTTCCCAAGGTGATCGGATGTAGAGTCTGGAAGTTTTCAGTTTCGATACTAATTGCCCAGTGTGGCAGTGTGAGCAGCAAATTTGCTAGCTGTGTTAACTGAGTGGTTTGTACTAAATTACCATAGGCGTCATTATGACTGCTGTCGGTGAAGCGATTACCAAAGTCTTGCAGATAATAATCATCGCTAACATAGTTAATGTCGATTTTAGTAGAAAGGTAAGGGTTGTATTGTATATTATCTAACCAGCCTAGTCGATAACGATTAGCGGAATCGCTGGCTAAGGTATTTTTTTGACTTTCATGATTGGCACCCGTGCCAGGGTATTTTGTTCCCTTAGCAACATCATTTTTAAAGCCAGCAAAGCGTTTGTCGCCAGGAATAAGACTAAAGTAAATTTGCCCATTGCCATGATGATTGAGATAGCGAAACCAGGACGAAGTTCCCAGCCCACGTTTGGAATAATAATTTGGCGTAATAGTCATATCATAATTGGGTGCGATATTCCAATAATAGGGCAAGTAAAAGGTAAATCCAGATTGTGACGAGTTGCTAAAAGATGGCGCTAGAAAACCAGAACGGCGCCGATTGTCGATAGGCAGAAGCAAATAAGGCGTGTAAAAGATGGGCACCCCATGAATTAACAGTGTCGCATTACGCGCGGTGCCCATGCCGGTTATTTGATCAAGGCGTAGCGAACGGGCCTTTAAGCGCCAGGCATCACTGAAAGGATCACAGGTCGTAATGCTGACATCGCGTAGAGTAATCAGTTTCGGGTTAACTTGATGAATTTGTACAGCGTTACCACGCAGGTTTTTGCCTTGAATTTGCACGGTACGCAAATGGTGTTTTTCGTCATAAGCAATTTTTTTATTCGGTGGTGTCATGTGATAGCGAAAAGTGGCATGATTCAGGGTCGCAGTTTTCTTTTGTATATTCACCCGTGCTTTACTGCCTACAGCTAACATTCCTGGTTGCTGTAGATGCACATTGCCGTAAATATCGCATGTTGCTAATCGATTTGTTGATTTATTGCGGTACATGATTAAGGTATCGCCGGTTATCTGTCGTCCCGTTTGATTAATGACAACATGTCCGTAAGCGTAAGAAGGTTTTTGTTGCCATAGTATTGCCCGATCCGCTTTCCAAGTGGTCATATTGGTCATGTCGTTGCTTGGCATGGCAATCGCCAATTGCTGATAATAACCGCGACAGATATGCTTATTGTCAGGGTAGGGGATCCAGCCAAGTAGTTTGGCAACTTTTGCTGGCGATGGTGGTGTCCAGCTTGTTGCACTTGTTGTTTTACTACGCGCAGTGGTTACCGTCGCTAGCAATAGCAGCAAGCATGTTGTCGTGTGAAATTTAGCCATTTTTACGAACAAAACTGGTATAATTCTCCGCATAAGTGCCGTTTCTAGGAACGATCATGGAAAGTCGATCGCAAGCTTTTCATCACCAGGCAACAAGGCGATCAACAATGGAAACATAACTTTACAGAATTTGTGCTCACATGCAAGCTATTAGCGCTATTATTGAATGTTTGCGCAAAAAGTTGGTTAGTCGCTGTCGATGGTAATGAGTGAATGTGCAGATTACAAAAACCATGGCGCGTGAGATAATACGATGAAATATAATACGATATTAGAAGCTATTGGTAACACGCCTCTTGTCAGGTTACATCGCATTGCTAGCGCATTAGCTTGTGAGGTTTACGCCAAGTGTGAATTCTTTAATCCTGGTGGTTCTGTCAAGGATCGCATCGCCTATCAGATGATCCTCGATGCCGAAAAAAAAGCGATAATTCAGCCCGGCGATACCTTGATCGAGCCAACTTCCGGTAATACCGGTATTGGCATAGCATTAGCTGGCGCAGTTAGAGGCTATCGAGTCATTATCGTCATGCCGGAGAAAATGAGTCAAGAGAAGCAAGTTGTGCTCGAAGCATTGGGCGCCACTATTTACCGTACTCCGACGGAAGCGGCGTGGGATTCGCCAGAAAGTCATATATCTGTGGCAAAAAAATTGCGCGATGAAATTGCGAATGCACACATTTTGGATCAGTATGCAAACCCTGCAAACCCAGAGGCGCATTATTCTTTCACTGCGGAAGAAATTTTACAGGATTTAGACAGCCAGATCGCCATGGTGGTGATCGGAGTTGGTACCGGCGGTACGATCAGCGGTGTGGCAAAAAAATTAAAAGCAGTGAATGCGAACATAAAAATTGTTGGTGCCGATCCCTACGGTTCTATCTTAGGCGGTGGTAAAGAAGTTTACCCCTATCAAGTTGAGGGGATAGGTTATGATTTCATTCCCGATGTGCTGGACAATAAACTAGTCGATCAATATATCAAAGTCAACGATGCCGATTCGTTTGTTATGGCACGCCGATTGATTCGCGAAGAAGGACTATTGGTTGGTGGGTCCTCAGGCGCGGTGATGTTTGCTGCCTTGCAAGCGGCAAAAGACTTGCCAGCAGAGGCCAAAGTTGTGGTACTATTACCAGACTCTATTCGTAATTACTTGAGTAAATTTGTCAATGATAACTGGATGATGAATAATGATTTTCCGATTATAGAAAAGGCACGGGATGAATGCTAATTTTTTAACGTTTTTATTTTGTATCACGTTAATCGCCGGTTTGATCAGTTTGGTCGATATTCTTTTCTGGCGGCGGCAAAGAAAGCTGACAGTAATCCCCAAGCAGCCGAAATTGGTTGAATACAGTCGTTCATTTTTTCCACTGTTGTTATTGATGTTAGTCATCCGTTCTTTTATCGGACAATTATTCGTGGTGCCAACTGGCTCACTTGCGCCAACGATTATGCCGAAAGCTTATATAGTGGTTAATCAATTTGCTTATGGTTTGCGGTTACCGCTTTGGGAAAAGAAAATCATTTCTATCGGTCAGCCAAAACGCGGCGATATTGTCTTATTCCATTCGCCGGTGCAGCCCCATGAAGATCTCATCAAACGTCTTATTGGGTTGCCCGGCGATCATATTAGCTATATCAACAAGGTGCTCTACATCAATGGTAAAAAAGCATCACAGCAATTTATGCGTTATACCACCGACACTGACGCCAATCATCTTGGGATGCATTGGACGGTAAAAGTCATGCAAGAAAATTTACTGGGAGTAAAACATCTAATCTATATTTGTACGGTCGGTGATGATAACTGCCCAGCAGAACGGGCTGGCGACTTTTACAATCTAGTCGTGCCCAAAGGGGAATACTTTATGATGGGCGACAACCGCGATGACAGCGATGACGGACGTTTTTGGGGTTTTGTACCAGAAAATAATATTATGGCGAAGGGATCGTTGGTACTATTAAGCTGGAATCGAGAGACCAGTAGAGTGCGTTGGCGGCAGAGTTGGAAACCGCTTTGATTAGAGTTAGTAAATCCAAAGTCTTTATTAAAGTCTGCTGGGCAAAGAAGATCGCACTTCAATGAGGTACAACCGCATACGCAGCGTTATGCTGGCAGTTTAACGATACAGTTTTGTAAGTCGCTAGGTTTTATTAGTCCTGAGGGCCTTGGCGCGTAGTACTAGGATTTTTGCGTTTGGATTGATTGCCGCCATTGTGATTATCACATGATTGGCACCGTGTTGTGCCGCGAGCTCAGCCGCATAGTGTTCTGCTGACAACATAGTTTGTTGGCTATTGTTTGTGGTATAGGCTTCGATATTGATCGTGCCGACGTGGATCCCAGTTATCCCTAAGTTGGCAGAAATTATAACGTCATCGGGTGAAATGGCAGCGTACTTTTGTTCGCTAGCCGGCAACAACACCCCTCGCGGCGTGAAAGTGTTGTTAGGGCTGCCAAACCAGGCGATGGCTGACACTACGGCGACGATGATGATATAGGTTATTAAGCGGTTTTGTTGCGTCATAATAGTTTCTTCCATAAAATTACTTATGAAAAAAGATGTTAGAATAACATTATAGCATACGCAGCGAACAAACTACGGTTTAGCAATGATCAGGCACTATACGCTTTTTGATAGATTTTGCTTGCAATTCAATCGAGGCTTGCAGGTGTTGAGTGGTGATGTAAAGACCACCGGACGTTGCAATCCTGCCAATGCGGTATCAGAACAGCTCCTCGATGCTGAGCAACGGCGACATGCTGCAGCATTGATGCGCGTGAATCATGTGGGTGAAGTCTGCGCACAAGCCTTGTATCAAGGGCAAGCATTAACCGCGCGTAGCAAAGTAGTGAAAAGCACAATAGAGCAAGCCGCCGAGGAGGAAAACGATCATCTCGATTGGTGTACGCAGCGCCTGCATGAATTAGATAGTCATCGCAGTTATCTTAATCCGTTATGGTATGTGAGTTCGTTTGTTATTGGCATAGTAGCAGGTTTGCTGGGTGATGCTTATAGCCTTGGTTTTATGGTCGAGACGGAACGTCAGGTAGAGGTACACCTCGATTCGCATTTACAAAAGCTACCTGCACATGATACCAAGAGTCGTGCTATCATTGCACAAATGCAACTGGATGAGGTGCAGCACGGCGCCTCAGCAACAACAAAGGGGGCCGTGGTGTTACCCAGGTGGGTCAGGACGATAATGCGCTGTAAGGCAAAGATAATGACCACGATAGCTTATTGGTTTTAACGTTTGGGTTACTGTTTTTCCGTTTAGCGTATTACTGCATTGTTGCGTAGGATTTTTATAGTCTTTTGGTAATCATTGGAATTAAATATCGCTGAGCCAGCAACAAATGTATCTGCACCTGCATGTGCAGCAAGTTGAATGGTGTTAGCATTGATGCCGCCATCGACTGCTAAATGAATAGCTTTATTGCTTGTATCTATCAATCGACGTACCTGTCGTACCTTTTCCATGGTGTGCGTAATGAATGCCTGACCGGCAAAACCGGCATTGACCGACATGATGAGTACCATATCTATTTGTTCGATGAGTTTCTCTAAACCGTTGATCGGGGTCGGTGGATTGTAAACGATTCCTACCTTGCAATCGTGGGCACGAATTGACGCGATCGTCGCGGCAACATCATTCACGGCTTCGACATGAAAACTAATATGATGGGCACCGGCGTGCGCAAAAGGTGCAATCATATTGTCTACTGGTTCGATCATCAAATGCACATCTAACGGCAAGCCGATGTCATAATTGCGGATCGATTTTACCACTTGTGGCCCCAAGGTCAGATTCGGCACAAAATGATTGTCCATAATGTCTATATGAAGCCAATCGGCACCGGCGGTAAACACGGCATCAATTTCTTCACCAAGACGAGTAAAGTCTGCAGAGATAATAGAAGGAGCGATGATTGGAGTATTCATATTTTAGTTACCTTAAAAATATGATAGCATAATTGATGTTACTTGATTAAGTGATTTTGCGGCGACCATGCAGCATGCGTTATTGCATGTAGTGCGAGAGCGATGCTTAAAATAGAAAATATTTTGCACCGGACGTCAATACCACGAGCATTGTAGCGGTGCGGTCGAAAACGAGGTTACTGTACACACTCGCAACCAGTCGCTTAAAAACGTCGCGCTTTGCGTATTTGTTGGAACGCTGCCTTTATCTGTTGTGTTTTCTCCGTTGCGAGTTCAATCATTTCTTTTGGTAGCCCCTTGGCGATCATTTTGTCGGGGTGATTTTCATTCATTTTGCGTCGATACGCTTTTTTAATCTCGCCAATGGTGGCGTTTTCATTGATGCCAAGGAGCTTATAGGCTGCACTAACGCTAGATGGCGGTTGGTACTGATAAGCTTGCCGCTGGTAGCGTTGCTGGTGCCATTGTCCATAGAACATCGTTTCGATATGTGAGAAATCGATTCGGCCTAAGTCTAACTGCTGACTAATATGCTGCAAGCTGCTTTTGACGTTTTCCGATGGGGTGCCGTCGGCATAGGCCATTTGTACTTGTAATTCAATAAATAAGCGTAGCAGATGAGAATAGGTACAGTGTCTACGGAGATCATCTAGTGCTTGTTCAAGCCTAAAATCGGTTTGTTTGCCTTTATTGAATTGTCTCATCGCTTGATGTCTACGTTCACCATGTAATCCGAGTTGCTGCATCATCAAGCGTGCCAAATCGATTTCGCTTGCAGAAACACGTCCATCGGCTTTGGCAACGTATCCCATGACGGCAAACGTATTATCAAAAAAGGAATGTTGACTGCTACGATGTGTGCCTGGAGGCATCCGGTTGAATGTTAAGCCTTTATCAAAGTAGTGTCCAATGAAAATGCCGATAATGGCGCCGAGTGGTCCAAGCACCAGCAAACCGAAAAAACCGCCGAGAATTTTACCGATAAAGTTCATTATTAGGATATTATAGCAGCTTTATTATTTACTGAATTAGCATGAAATAATGTTATACTGCGTCAAAAAATTTTCTAAATCCTCAGTTTAATTTCAGTTAACTGCTGATAAAAAATTTGCCTTGTCTGGTACCATAATGCACTATTGTTGCTAAGTATGCGGTTGCTCGTGTTACTTGTTCAGCGTAGTGTTTGATAATTATTGTCAGTAAATGAGAGTTTAATGCGTTATCTATATAATATTGTGTTTTATCTTGCCGTACCGTTTATTTTTTTGCGCTTGTGCTGGCGTTCGCGCAAAGCAGATGGGTATCGTCAGCGTTGGCGAGAACGTTTTGCTTATCTCAATGTTGATAAGCAATGGCGGCATGGTCTATGGGTACACGCGGTTTCTGTCGGTGAAGTGCTTGCATCGGTACCTTTGGTCAAGGCAGTTCAACGAGGCTATCCAGATTTACCGATCGTGTTTACTACGATGACACCGACCGGTTCGGCACGGGTAAAAGCAAACTTTGCTGATAGTGTATATCATACCTATGTGCCTTATGATTTACCGACAGTAATAAAACGTTTTTTAAAGAAACTAGCACCGTGCGCAGTAGTGATTTTAGAGACCGAATTATGGCCTAACATGTTGTATCAATGCCGGAGTCGGCAGATTCCAGTGATGTTAGCAAATGCACGTTTGTCAGAAAAGTCGTATCGCGGTTATAAAAAGTTTGCTACAACGACAAAGCGCATGTTGGATGCCGTTACCATTTTAGCGGCACATGCTCCCGCCGATACCAAGCGTTTCATCAACTTGGGCATGGATCCAAATAGAGTCAGCGTTGCTGGGAATATTAAGTTCGAGATTACAGTGCCAGCAAGCATTTTAGAACAAGCAGAGGTGTTGCGTGGGTTTTTAGGGCGCAATCGCCCCATATGGATTGCTGCGAGTACCCATCAAGGTGAAGAAGAACAGATCTTACAGGCACATCGCTCGGTGTTACAAACGCATCCGGATGCATTATTGATTTTGGTGCCTCGTCATCCAGAGCGTTTTTATACGGTTTTTCAACTCGCCGTTAAAAAGGCTTTTAATACTGTACGCCGTAGCAGTGGAGAAGTGTGCAATAACATAACACAGGTTTTTTTAGGCGATACCATGGGAGAATTAATGTTATTCTTCGCTGCGAGTGACTTAGCGTTTGTCGGTGGTAGCTTGGTCGATACCGGTGGCCATAATTTATTAGAACCAGCCTCGTTGGGCATCGCCACGATTACTGGTCCCTCATACTATAATTTTACCGCAGTGACACAAAGATTGCTTGCTGCGCATGCCGCAGTGAAGATTGATAGCAGCGAAGCATTGCCCGCGCAAGTCATCCAATTATTACAAGATAGCAATATGCGTGCGAAAATGGGTGAACGTGGTCGCCGTGTTATTGCGCAGAATCGTGGTGCACTCGCTGCGCATTTGGCATTATTAGAAAAGTTACTATTTAGTCGGCACAGCAACCTAAAGCCAGTCGTTAAGCGTTATGCCTAAGGCGAACGCATTGGAGTAATGATTGTATTCGATTAGACTTTGTCCGTAACCACTAAAGGCCTGTATGTAACCACGCAAATGTCTGTGTAACGGAAAGCTCTATGTCAGTTCTTCAGCACCGCGCTTAAAATTACTCTGTACATTGTTACGTGTCATTAAAGAAAAGACATTGCTGCCCAGCTTATATGCCAATAGTATTTTACCGTTGCCAAGGAAATGTGTGATATCATTATTTCTAGCTTTATCTGCATCTTTAAATACCACCCATGGCTTAAAGGAAACCATCCAGTGTGTGCCTGAAAATATTGCTTCCCCGTATAAGCGATTCCAACCACGTTGAAGTTCACTGCCACGTCCGTTGGACTGGTGTAGAACACTAAGCTTCCAGGTGAAATTTTTGCTAACGAGATGACGGAAGAATAATTCCGGTGCGTAATTAGTTTCACGAAAGTAAGCTGATGTTGTATACAACTGCCAGAAGGAACGTTGTGTGTAAGCAAAGTGCAATGAATCCTTATTGCTGAGATTCAGCACCGGTATCTGGAAACTGATTTGCATTGTGAATTCTAGTGGTTTTACTTTTTGACTTAACGGCGTATTATTTTTGTAAATTTCGTTATAGGGTTCTGTGGTATAATAGGCAAAACGTAGGTTGGTTCATATAATAGCAAGCTATAGACATTATTTTCCACCTTGCTTGCTTGATGGGCAAGTTGCTTACTAACAGTTTTCGATGCAGGGGTTAATGTTTTTAATACTAGACGCTTCTCATGTGACTCTGCTGATGATTTGTCCGATGCTACCGTTGCAGCAAAACCGCTGCTATACCAGGTAACGATTAGTAGAGAAATAAGAAAAATATAGGATGACATCACTCTACGAACACCGAAAATATGGTTCTGGTCATCGTAACGTCAAGGTATGATAATGTCAATAAAATCGCACATATCGCACATAAAAATTTAGAGAAAAATGTGTGCGAAAAACTTGTATATTAAAAGAAATTTTGTTAACATCGGCAATTCTAACTAACTTAGGAGCTTTACAGTGAGTAAATATATGATTGCTTTTGTGCTTGCTGTTTTCTCGCTAGCCGCTGGTACCGGTGTTATAGCGCAAGAAAAACAACAAGACGAAGTAGACCAAACAATAATGACTGGTGAAGATTCATCAGGTGATCAAGATCAACAAATCGATGATCAAGATCAACAGATCGATGATCAAGCGGATGATCAAAATTTCTCAGATGATGAAGAATCAGTAGGAGAAGTTGCTTCTTATGGTAATAATTCTTCAGGTTTCTACGTGTCATTTAATCCTGGTATGGCAATGGCTAGCTTGCCAAGTAAAGAGGATTATAAAAAAGGCACCAAGAATGGTTTTTCTGCTGGTGGTTTTGTAGGTTATCAAATTAATTCGTTTGTTGGTGTTGAACTGGGTTATATGCTGTTGCCAAACTACGATTATAAAGACAACGATGGTAACAAAGCCATAAAGCTCAAAGAAAATGCGGTGGTTGCTAATGTTGTTGGTAGATATCCAATAGCCAACACACCTATTTCTGTTGTTGGCAAGGTCGGTACTGCCTACGTCATGGCAAAACAAACCGATGTGGCAACCAATAAGGACACCAAGAAAAAACCTGTTGTGCTTACTGCTGGCGTAGCCATTGAATATGCGGTGCCTAAAGTAAATAATTTGTACGCGAGTGTAAATTATACTTACCAAGATAAGAAAAAGTACGACAGTCAGGGTTTAACTATCCCGCAACAAAACATGTTTGCAGTTGGTATTCGTTATCAGTTTTAGTAAATTATAAAGGCTCACGTTTATTAATAATGTGAATCGATAACGTAATCAGCCGACTAGCGTAAAACACGCTAGTCATAGTATCTTAGCATGTTATATTGATGCCCCAGTTGCACGCAATTGGGGCATTTTTAATGCTGATTATTTTTTCATAAATTGTTTAATGTGCTGCTTGCCAATTTTGTCCGACGTTGACCGAGACGGTCACCGGTACTTCCAAGCGTGCTGCAGCTATCATGATTTTTGCTAGCATTTTTTCGACGGTTTTTATATGTTGGTCCGCTACTTCTAGGACGAGTTCATCATGAACTTGCATAATCAGTTTTGCATTGGGTTTTTCTTTCCTAAGCCATTGTTCTAGATCGATCATCGCTTGCTTAATGATGTCAGCGGCGGTGCCTTGCATCGGTGCGTTAATAGCGGTGCGCTCGGCTGCCATTTGCCGCATTTTGTTTTGTGAATTGATTTCTGACAAATATAGGCGTCTCCCTATGAGAGTTTCCACATACCCTTGTTGGCGTGCGATCTGTTTCATTTTTTGCATGTATTTTTTCACTCCAGGATAACGGTTAAAATAAATATCGATATATTCTTGTGCTTCATGACGATTGCAGCCAATTTGTTTGGCTAGACCAAAGGCGGACATGCCGTAAATCAGCCCAAAGTTAATCGCTTTTGCCTTGCGGCGTTGGTCCCCTGTAACTTGCTCGAGTGGGATACCAAAGACTTCTGCAGCGGTTGCACGATGAATATCTAAGCCTTGGGCAAAGGCATCGAACAAACCTTGATCGCGTGAGAGAGCGGCCATAATACGCAATTCTATTTGTGAATAGTCAGCGGCAACCAGCTTGTAGCCTGTGGGGGCGATGAAGGCACTGCGGATTGCTCTTCCTACATCGCTGCGAATCGGAATGTTTTGCAAGTTAGGGTCAGAAGAGGATAAGCGTCCGGTTGACACGACGGTTTGATTATAGGAGGTGTGAATGCGGCCAGTACGTTGATTAACCAATTTTGGTAGTTTTTCTGCGTAAGTGGATTTTAATTTACTCACTGTACGAAACTCGATCGCAATTGCCGGCAATGGATAATTTAAGGCCAGCTCGCGTAAGACTGATTCGGCAGTGGAAGGTTGTCCTTTCGGGGTTTTTTTACTAATTGGTAATTTTAAGTCATCATAGAGAATTTGTTGCAACTGTTTGCTCGAATCGAGATTAAATTCTTTCCCGGCGAGCTTAAATGCCTGTCTTTGTAATGTCTGCAGGCGCTGGTCAAGTTGTTTGGCAATTTTCTCTAACTTTTTTGTATCAATTAATACCCCAGTACGTTCCATTTTTGATAACACTGGTATAAGAGGGATCTCCAGTTGTTGAAAAATGTTAATAAGGCCTTGTTCTGTTTGTAATCGCGGCAATAAAAAGTTGTGTAATTGTAGCGTTACATCAGCATCTTCGGCAGCATAGTCAGTAGCTATGGTGAGGTTAATTTTGTTAAACGTTAGCTGTTTTGCACCATGGCCGGCAATATCTGCAAAGCGGATAGTGTTTTTGCCGAGGTACTTTAATGCCAGTGCGTGCAGATTGTGTCGGGTGCCAGTACTATTAAGACAATAGGATTCGAGCATGGTATCGAAGGTAGTGCCGTTTAGCTGGATGCCGTATTTTGCTAACACATTCATGTCGTACTTTATGTGTTGGCCGACTAGCGTGTTTTTAGTACTTTCTAACAGCGGTTTTAACTTTTGCAAGACCCAGCTACGTGAAAGTTGTGACGGGGCATCCGTATAATCGTGCGCTAGCGGTACATAAGCAGCGTGATTGGCTGTAACGGCAAAAGAGACCCCGACGATTTCTGCATCCATATAATTGATGCTGGTTGTTTCTGTATCGAAGGCAAACAGTTTTGCTTGTTGCAATGTATGCAACCAAGTATCGAATGTCGCTTCGTCTAAGATAGTAGTATAGGTTTTGTTGCTTGTGTGGTTTGCTATCGGAGTGTCTATTGCTTTTAATGCTTCGCTAAGCCAAGATTTAAATTCTAAGCGTTTAAACCATTGCGCTAATTTTTTATAGTCTGGGGTTTGTGCAAGCAGCTCCTCCGGTTTTTTGGCTAAGGCGACATCAGTTCTGATGGTGACCAATTGTTTTGCTAACGATAAATGCGGGATTGACGCACGTAAGTTCTGCCCAACCTGACCTTTGATCTCATCGGCGTGTTCAATGATTGCTTCCAACGAACCGTAGGTGGCAAGCCATTGTGTCGCGGTTTTCGGGCCACATTTCTTGACTCCGGGGATGTTGTCGCTCTGATCACCAATCAGCGCTAGGTAGTCGATAATTTTTTCCGCAGAGACGCCAAATTTTTCTACTACACCGGCAACATCTAATCGTTTATTGGTCATCGTATTGACTAGGGTCACGTGCTGATTGACGAGTTGTGCCATGTCTTTATCACTGGTAGAAATAAGCGTATCCATTGTTAATTGACTTGCCTGTGTCGCCAGCGTACCAATCACATCATCTGCTTCCACTCCCTCGATCATTAACAGAGGCAAACCCATGGCGGTAATGACCTCATAAAGCAATTGCAGTTGCATACGCAAATCGTTTGGCATTGGCGCACGCGTTGCCTTATATGCTGTGTACATGTGATCGCGAAAAGTTTTGCCTTTCGTATCGAATACTACAGCGATGCGTTTTGGTTGATAATCGCTGATAATGCGCTTTAGCATATTAACAACACCATAAATTGCGCCAGTAGGTTCGCCCTTTGAGTTGGTCAGTTGCGGCAATGCATGAAAGGCACGGTAGAGATAAGAACTACCATCGATGAGGATAAAAGGTGGTTTTCGATCCATGATTAATCCTTAATAATACAACATAGTATATACTAATCTTGTCATTCTAGCATCGATTCCGCCAATCTATCCAAGGGGCAAGCGTTAAAGGCGCTGTAATTTGTTGCCGCTGCCGCTTATAGTCATACGGAAAAGCGGTTATACTTTGGCTAAATCAGTTGAAGGTACTGGTGTGATGGTTTGCAATATGCGTTGACAAGGCTTTGTGCTTATTAGACAATAAGCAATACAAAGTTTACCAGTATTATTCGCAGCTAAAATAATGGTGTTCAATGTTAGTGTCGGTCAATGCAAGCGCAAGGAGATACTGGTAGTATTGGGGATAAGATTACTTTGCTAGAACTTTTTGCTTATCGATATCAAGGTGGCAACATAGAGGCATTTTTTATTATTGCTACTATGGTAGTGTCGCTTATATCCAGTTTGATGTAGTCTTTATTGGAAGATGCAAACAGCGCCACATTTCATTATTAGTCGCACGGATAACATTGGCGACATCGTGCTAGCTTTGCCGATGGCTACATTATTGAAGCAACGTTTACCAACATGTAAGATTAGCTTTTTAGCGCGTGATTATGTTGCTGACGTTGTTGCTGCTTATGCCGACATTGATGCATTTATTAGTTGGGATGCATTGCAACGGTTGCCGTTCTCGCAGGCGGCAATGGAATTACGCCGTTTGCGTGCAGATACCATCTTGCACGTGTTTCCCAATAAGCAGATTGCTAAATTGGCTAAAACAGCAAGGATAGCAAACCGCATCGGCAGCAGCCGTCGGATCTATCATTGGTTTACTTGTAATAAACGCGTTAATTTTTCACGAAAACATTCTTCACTACACGAAGCGCAATTAAATCTACAGTTATTGCAACCATCGGGTATTAATACGCTAATCAGTTTGCCTGAACTACAGCAGCTATTACGTTTACCAAAAAGCGCCAATATAAATGATAAAGTTAAATCCTTGTTGACGGAAGATGGCTGTAATATAGTGGTGCACCCGTTGACTAATGGTAATACACCAGAATGGCCGCTGGAAAAGTTTACATGTCTCATTCAACAATTATCAGTAAAAGAATTTTCGGTTATCATTACTGGCACGGAGCAGGAGCGTCCTCGCTTGCAAACGTTGTTCAGCGCGTGTCCGCAAATAAAAGACGCCGTTGGACAATTAACGTTGACAGAGCTGATGCAATTGCTAAGTCATGTGCATGGTATCGTTGCAAATGCCACTGGACCATTGCATCTTGGTGCTGCTCTGGGTGTAAATACGCTAGGCATTTATCCTACTGCAAAAGGTTCGGATATATCGCGCTGGGGAGCAATCGGTGAACGCGTGAAAACCCTAAGCGCTGCTGATGTGAACCAAATTACACCGGAGCAAGTCGGCGCAATTATTGATTCCTGGTAAACATAAACTGGTTACTTAGGGTTATTTTATTTTTTTGGCTATAAAATCATTTTCTATTTTATTCCTAATAGATATTGATGAGTACTGCCAGGTAAATAAGCAGAAAAACGTATACATTATAGGCTAATACTAGCGTTTACAAGAGGCCAATTTGTATTATTGCAAGTATTTAAGATCATTAACAAACCAATTATATTCATATTATATCTGATCTGCTATATGTTATTAACTTCTGAAAGTTTAGTAGTCATTATTGGTAATAACCCAGTACTTTGGAAAGATATTTTAGGCATTTTTAAGATTTAGAGCCTATTTATGGTATTGATGATTAATAAAAAGAGAGTACTTTAAAATTTAAAGAAATAGTTTTATCGATGGTAACATTAGGTAATCAGTAGATTGCAATTACTTCGAGCTATATTCGGTGAGAATGGTGACACCAAACAACTTCTACATATCTTCTATCGATTAACAACGGCACGTGACGAGCAACAGCGGATTCAGGCAATGAGGGGAAGGCATTGCAAAGCAGTCATAAGCAGTTCAGGGTCGAGAGCAGGACGTTAACCAAACTATTCGACATGCCGCTGACCTTACAAGGGTAGCTGGTGTGCGAGTTTCTGAAATTGTTAAAGCGGCAGCTGCCAAAGATGCATTGTTGTCGCGTATATATCGGATCATAGCCGAGATGGTTCACACCTGCTCTCTGATTTGGCTCAGGATAAACATCCACTACACAACAAGGAGCAGCTAGCAAAGTGGTGATGAGGTAAGGCGAATGTTTTACTAATGGCAATGAGAGAGTAGTTTAACGGCTGGATGATTGAGGTCGCAGAGATCATGTAATTGTTGCGACTCCCTGTTCGCTGGCCAGTAATAATACATCAGCGGGGCGCTGGGCAAATAACCCATTGGTGACTACCCCAGGAATGTTGTTTAGTTGTTGTTCTTGTTCAACCACGTTAAGCAGCTTTAGATTATAGATATCTAAAATAACGTTACCATTATCGGTAATCACGCCTTGACGATAATTAGGATTGCCGCCGAGCTTAACGATTTCTCGTGCCACATAACTGCGTGCCATCGGTATTACTTCAATTGGTAAAGGAAATTTTCCTAATATGTCAACTTTTTTGGTAATGTCGGCAATGCAAATAAAGCGTTTTGCGACGGCGGCAATAATTTTTTCGCCAGTCAACGCACCACCACCGCCTTTGATCATTTGTAGGTGGGCATTCACCTCATCGGCCCCGTCGATGTATACCGGAATGTCGCTAACGCTGTTTAAATCCAACACCTCAATCCCGTGATGACGTAACTGCTCTCTACTGCTTTTTGACGCTGCAACTACCCCTTTGATTTGGTGTTTAATCCTAGCTAATGCTGCAATGAAAAATGCTACTGTTGTGCCGGAGCCAATTCCCAGTACGGTATCGACCATGAGATATTCTAAAGCAGCCTGTGCTACCTGTTGTTTCAGTTTGTGCCGCTGCATTTATAATTTTATTCCTAATAGATATTGATGAGTACTGCCAGGTAAATAAGCAGAAAAACGTATACATTATAGGCTAATACTAGCGTTTACAAGAGGCCAATTTGTATTATTGCAAGTATTTAAGATCATTAACAAACCAATTATATTCATATTATATCTGATCTGCTATATGTTATTAACTTCTGAAAGTTTAGTAGTCATTATTGGTAATAACCCAGTACTTTGGAAAGATATTTTAGGCATTTTTAAGATTTAGAGCCTATTTATGGTATTGATGATTAATAAAAAGAGAGTACTTTAAAATTTAAAGAAATAGTTTTATCGATGGTAACATTAGGTAATCAGTAGATTGCAATTACTTCGAGCTATATTCGGTGAGAATGGTGACACCAAACAACTTCTACATATCTTCTATCGATTAACAACGGCACGTGACGAGCAACAGCGGATTCAGGCAATGAGGGGAAGGCATTGCAAAGCAGTCATAAGCAGTTCAGGGTCGAGAGCAGGACGTTAACCAAACTATTCGACATGCCGCTGACCTTACAAGGGTAGCTGGTGTGCGAGTTTCTGAAATTGTTAAAGCGGCAGCTGCCAAAGATGCAATGAACATAGTTGTGCACCTAAGTCTATATACACTACATTACAGCAAAATTGTATATACTATTAGTTCATACTCGGCGGCTTAACTCTCTTGAAATTTCAGTACAATAACCCTATATAAACACCTAACTATCAGAGTAGGAGGATAATGTGAACCAACTCAAAGGCACAACCATCCTATCGTGTCGTCGTCGTCAGCAAGTAGCCATTGGTGGTGATGGTCAAGTCACGATGGGCGATACTGTAGTATTGAAAGGCAACGCCCGTAAGGTGCGTCGACTGCACCATAACAAAGTGCTTGCTGGGTTTGCCGGTGGTACTGCTGACGCATTTACCCTGTTTGAACGTTTTGAAGCGAAGCTAGAAGCACATCAAGGCCATTTGACCCGTGCGGCAGTCGAATTGGCCAAGGATTGGCGTACCGATAAAATGTTGCGCCGTTTGGAAGCGCTGCTTGCCGTTGCCGACGCTACTGCATCGTTGATAATTACCGGTACAGGTGATGTGATCGAACCGGAGGAGGGTATTATAGCGATTGGTTCTGGCGGTCCTTATGCACAAGCAGCAGCACGGGCACTGTTTGATAACACTGACTATGATGCACGGCAAATTGTGACTAAAGGATTAGAAATTGCTGCCGATATCTGTGTTTTCACCAATCACCATCGTGTTATTGAAGTACTTGACTATTAGGAAAAAAACAACATGACCATGACACCGAAAGAAATAACCGCAGAATTAAATAAGCACATCATCGGGCAAGACGAGGCGAAACGTGCAGTAGCAATCGCCTTACGTAATCGTTGGCGCCGCATGCAAGTAGATGAAAAGTTACGTTCCGAAATTACGCCAAAAAATATCTTGATGATTGGTCCAACCGGAGTTGGCAAAACCGAAATCGCGCGTCGTTTAGCGAAGTTAGCGAATGCGCCGTTTATCAAAGTCGAAGCGACCAAATTTACCGAAGTTGGCTATGTTGGTCGTGACGTTGAATCGATCATTCGCGATCTTGCTGACAC
>CAYWDC010000004.1:0-17866 GCA_964456955.1 uncultured Gammaproteobacteria bacterium
CAAGAAAACAGCCCCGGCAATCGCCAGTATTACCGATAGCCGTTTACTGGTATAGACCAAGCTGCCAAATCCCATAACCCCCGTACTCATCAGAATAAAATCACATAAAAAGCAAACTAGGCAAACATAAAATATATTTTTTTTTAATAATCCTTGTTTGAGTACAAATGCGTTTTGACTACCTATTGCAATAATTAAGCTACCAGACAGCAAAAAACCTCTCAATAAATAATTAAGCATTAACTTTATCCTGTCACTACAAATCCATGTCTTTGCCAAATTTCTATCGCTTTTTCTACAAAATTATTTTTGATAAAAATATAATCTGTAGAAAAAGAAGAGGTTACAAGAATACTTATTCCAGCATCAGACATGTTGCAAATCACCGACTGCAATACACCATAACAACCAAAATCCATGCTTGTGTTTATCTTAAATAGGCTCCATCCCTCTTCTATTTTTAGATTATTTAATTCGTAATTAATACTATTATTGTATTTATCGTCGTAAATGATGCTGACACATTGATCTTCAACTATAATGGTAAACACCTTATTGATGACATTCGATATTGTTGATAAGAGACTGATATCAAATTGAGCTATATTATAAATGCCATTTACTTTTAATAAATTCATTAGCTACCGACTTATCTAATTGAGTCTAATTGAGAATATTGATATCAATGCCAATAGTAGATCTATATCCGTAAGTATGTCGATTGGATTCATCCAAAGTGCATGGCGTCACGGTATGCCACAGGTCACTACCTTTGTCCGGGTGAAAAATGCCTTGCCCATCTTTTAAGGTAACTTCTAATAGGCTTGTTGTTGCGTTTTTACCGTAGATTACACTTTTCCCTCCGATGATATTTTTTCTTTCAATCACCAATGCTGACACTATGTAATCCATGCCGTCTTCATGTATTCCTTCAGGAGCATTTGTAGAACTATAGTCACTATATGAGTAAGTAAGTGTGTGATGAACAACCATATTTAATTTATCAATACCAGCATTAGTATTTCTTATTTTTCTTGCTACATATTTGATCATTGCATACAGGAAATCATCTTCGTAATAACGAGGTAATTCCTTAAAAATACGAGTAGATTGTCTGTAATCTTGGCTAATGTTATTTATGATAGCTCCATATTGAGCAAATGACGTTGCAGGTATTCTATTAATATGCCATTTCCCATCAACAAACTATAAAATGTATTGAGAAATCAGTCTTTTTCTTTGTTTTCGAATATTAAAAAAATGATTTCTTTTTTTATCTTCTAAATTTTCTACAAGAAAAGCCAAATCATCATCATTTATTTCTCCCATGTAAAAATCAGTCCAAAAACCATCACTTACATCACATAACAATGACTTGTTCAGGTTTTCCTTAAGGAACTCTATTTTATTTTGCCTATGAAGATACAGATCCCAAGCATACTCATTACTGTAAGCTGCCTTCAGTTTTGCTGAAATGTCAGAGATTTTAAAACCCAGCTCAGAAGCATTAATAATAGTAATTGGAGAAACTAATTTTTCTAAGATCATCTGATTCTTTTATTTGTTGAAATATAGCCAAAACAAATTAATGAATATAATATTTAATGACTATACCGTCAAGCTAACAGAAAATCCTAGGATTACCCAGATTTCTACTAAGCGTTAGAGAAACTAATGGCGGCAATTTTTCACTATTAACAACTACTTGTTCATGCTCATGCCCGATCAACAGGAAATGAGTTAGATTTTTTTTGGATTTCTGTTAAAAGCCTTCTTCTTTAGCTGAATATTCAAAACGCCAGATAATTAATGCTATTACGAGGTTTTTCTCAAAAAATGTGATCGCTACTTTGGAACTCAAAAAATCCACGCAAGTGCAAACAGCTTTCTTTAAAGGTAAAAAACTCAATAAATATCGGGATTACTTGATACCCTCTCCAACTGAGTGGCCTTGGCATCTTCTTACCTTGGTAGGCCTTTTTCCAAGGCGTGAAATTCACCGAGTAAATATTGATCACCATCAAGCAATAGGCTTTAATGTGATATTTTGAAGGCGTTTTTTATCTCTTTCCAGATGTTAGCAGAGCCATCACTACATTCGACCTAAACGGTGACCTTGCCTTGTTCAAGTTTCTGCTAAATAAGGCACTTGTCGCACTAGTTCCTGGAAGTGCATTTGGATCGCCAGGACATTTGCGCATATCTTACGCAGCAAGCGAGCATGTGCTACAAGAAGCGTTGCACCGCATTGCCAAGGTCTGTTGACGCTGACCACATTAGCCATTATGATACGATATCTATTCCCCAGTAACTCAGTGGTAGAGCAGGTGACTGTTAATCACTTGGTCGGTGGTTCGAATCCGCCCTAGGGAGCCAATATATTGCATCACAATCTCTCTATACCATAATTTATTTTGTTAATTTATCAATGTATTGGCCTTGCACTTTGGCACTGTAAGCGCCGGACTATCTGGTTTAACTACCCGCCAACCTATTTAAAAATATTATAAATGTCATGTTATTCGAAAATCCTGCAAAATGCTGGTAAAATCGCAATATGCAACTGTACACACAATTTTTTACCACGAAGCCTCTCCAATTGCAGCGTGTCCATTGCCTTAATGCACAGAGTAAACATTATACAAGGATGCAATACACGGTTTATAGCATTTAACCACATATAGGATAAGCTGTAAAAGTCAATGGATACCAAGTTAATTGTGATATGCTACTAGCCGGTACTATTGTCACGACTTACCATAAGCGAGACACGATTAGCAACGATTACATAATGTGATCTGCCGCAGTTTTTTCTATAAAAACTTACTAATAAATACTGTATTTACTGAGCTTTGATAAAATCTTGACCCATGCGTACAATCCACATATCATAATCTGACAATGTAAATACAATTTTATACCAAAAAATTCATAAATGTTTAATTAAAGCCTATCGAAAAATTCCCTGGGTAACGCCATATCGATGGTAATAATGGAAAAAACTAAAAAAAGTTTGCGCTATCACACAAAAGACCGTCATGCAACCTGGTTGGAATTATTCTTTGACCTAGTCTTTGTCGCTAGTATTGATATCGTTGCACATAAACTTTCACACACGCATCATGGCCACTTTGAGCTTACGCGATTGATGCTTTTTCCTGTTGAATTCTTGCCAATTTGGTGGATTTGGGCAACGCACACACTTTACGCTAATCGTTTTGATACCGATAGCAGAGAGCACCGCTTTGCCAGTCTAACGATTATGTTTCTAATCATCATCATGTCGGCCTTTATTGGCCAAAGAATGTTCGAGGAATATGAATACTTTGTATGTTTCTATGTTGTTATTCGCCTGATATTAGCGGGTTTATATTTATCTTCAACTAACAAATTACGAAACTCTAATCGTTACGCGAAAATAACAGGGTTAGTTATTGTTGCCGGCGCGTTTATTTCCAGCATATCCGTGCTTTTTCCTAGTCCTGTACATGGAAGCATTCTTATCGCTAGCATTCTTGTTGAAATGACAATCGCCATTTTTATGCGCAGGAAAATCAAAATTGATCCTATTGACTGCGAACATTTTGTTGAACGCATTGGTCTATTTTTTATTATCCTGCTCGGCGAATCTGTTACCAACCTGGTCATTAGTTTAAATATTGATCATTGGAACCAACTAAACGTAGTAGCTGCACTGTCAGGCTTCATTATGATTGGCGCAATCTGGTGGATTTTCTACGACAGTTTCCAGTATACGGAACGAATAAAGGATATGAAATACGGATATACTCTACTATATTCCAGCATGCTGTTTTCTATCGGGCTTATTATTCTGGCTAACTTAATCCGCCATACGATCATAAATGATCTTGATATGTACCATTATCGAATTTCAGCGTTTTTCGGCATAATCTTTTTTTTAATTGGTAAAGAAATCAACTATTACCAATTTTTTCCACCGATGCGTCCTTATATATGGATCAACAGTATTGTATGTATTACTATGACTATAATATCGACGCTTATGCCTCGCCCTGAATACGCCCTGGTCGGTATGACATTGAGTATGTTATTTTACGTGTTTGTAAGCTACACCTGGACCATGAAAAGGGATATTTCCGCATACCTAGAATAAAATAGGCTATAAAATTCTTGAGAATGATTGCCTAAATGACTACCTGTCACTATAATAGTGCCACCAAAGAGTGGACCTACAATTTAGCATAAGCCAAAATTAGCGAGGGTTCCCGCAAATTATCTTATTTTTATAGACAAGATATCTGGCTTATTAGCTAGTTAAATATTAGGAGTACAACATGAATGAAAACAGCTTACGCGAAACGGTTGCAAAAATTGCTGTTCCTGGTCGTGGCATCTTAGCTGCCGATGAAAGTGGAGCGACGATTAAAAAACGGTTCGATGACATAAAACTCGAGTCGACCGAAGAAAATCGTCGTGCCTATCGTGATTTACTATTCACCACCCCACACCTTCGTCAATATCTTAGCGGAGTGATACTATTTGAAGAAACACTACACCAAAAAACGAATGACGGTATGCCTTTCCCTGCCTATTTAGCGTCACAAGGGGTACTTGCTGGCATTAAGGTTGATGAGGGTTTAATTCCCCTGGCGCTGGCAAATAATGAAGAAACCACACAAGGTTTAGATAGCTTAGCACATCGCCTAACCGATTATAAAAAAACCGGCGTTAAATTTGCAAAGTGGCGCTGTGTTTACCACATCGGCGTCAACAAACCTTCCATAACGATAGTGCATACCAATGCAGAATTGCTCGCACGTTATGCGGCGATTTGCCAAAGTGAAGACATTGTGCCGATCGTCGAGCCAGAGATACTAATGGATGGTGATCATAGCATCGAACGCTGTGCCAAAATCACAGAAATGGTCCTCAGACAAGTGTTTATCGCCTTACGTCGCCATCGCGTTGTGCTTGAAGGCATGATTCTCAAACCCAACATGACGATCCCCGGCAATAAGCACAAGGAGGCTAACCCACAAACGATTGCGCAAGCAACGGTACGTGTGTTGCAATACGTCGTTCCTGCGGCAGTCCCGTCGATTAATTTCCTCTCTGGTGGACAAACCCCAGAACAAGCTACTGTCAATTTAAATGCCATGCATCAGCTCGGTGCCCTACCATGGAACCTAAGCTTTTCCTATGGACGCGCATTACAAGAACCGGTGTTGCAAACCTGGCAAGGGAAATCAGCTAATGTGCCGGCTGCACAAGCAGCTTTTACCAAACGCGTGAGGCTAAACAGTGCCGCCAGTTTAGGCCAATATACTTCTGATATGGAAAGTGGCGATTAGGAAATGTAATTATTCTTTCGGTGAAACAGTCATCACCCTAATGATTATCTTTTTAATTGTCGCAATGTGTCAAGGAGTTGATCGAATGCCTGATTAAATTTTTCTATGCCCTCTATCTCTAATTGATGACATATTTTTTCCATGTCGATACCCAACAGCGCTAGCTTATCAAATGCAGCGAGAATATTTCCTTTATCTTCGATTAACCGTGGTGCCGGATCGCCATGATCGAGATAGGCTTTAAATGTCTGCATAGGCAGAGTATTTACCGTATCTGCAGCAATCACTGAATCCACATATTTAACATCGCTATAACGGGGATCTTTGGTGCCGGTGCTAGCCCACAGTAAGCGTTGCACCTTTGCACCCGCCTTGGCCAAACGCTGAAAACTTGGACCATAGAACTTTTCTGTAAAGACCTGATAGGCCTTTTTCGCTGAAGCAATCGCCACCTGACCCTGCAATTGCTTTGCCAGTGTCACGTGTTCCATTTCCTCATCAATATGTTGCTGTAATATCGGATCAAGCAAAGTGTCAATGCGACTCAAAAAGAAACTCGCTACCGAGGCAATATGATCGATCGGCTCATCACGTTCCAAGCGTGCTCCTAAACCGGCAATATAGGCATCGGCTATCTGTGCGTAACGCGGCACGGCGAACAATAAGGTCACGTTGACATTAATGCCTTCACTAATTAGCTGTTGCAATGCAATAATGCCCTGTTCCGTTCCCGGCACCTTGATTAACAGATTGGGGCGATCCAGTGCCTGCCACAAACGACGGGCCTCGGCAATGGTCCCTTCCGCGTCATTGGCCAGATATGGGTTGACCTCTAAACTGACGTAACCCTCTTTACCATCAGTTTGCTCATATAAAGAACGAAATTCATCTGCAGCAGCACCGACATCTTGCTGTGCAAGAGTGTCATAGATGGCCTCAATGTCACCGCCTTGTTGCAACAGTTTCTTAATTGACTCGCCGTAAATATTGCCGCTGGCAAAGGCTTGTGCAAAGATCGCCGGATTCGAGGTAATACCGCTTAAACCATCATCGACTATCAACCGTTGCAATTCACCACTGCTGATCAAATCACGCCGAATATAATCCAACCAAATGGATTGACCCAACTTTTCTAATGTTTTTAATCGATTCATCTTTACTGCAACTCCTTTACACTTTGCCTAACAATGCCATGGCCCGCCGATAAACGTTTTCCACGGTGAATCCATACGCTTGCATCACCTCAGGGCCTGGAGCTGAGGTACCGAATTTTTCTATGCCAATCATATCACCATGCTCACCAATGTAGCGATCCCAGCCTTGCCTAACGCCCGCTTCGACCGCTAAGCGCTTAGTGATTGCCGACGGCAATACTCTATCGCGATACGCTTGCGGCTGTGCCGAAAATAATTCCCAGCTCGGCATGGAAACGATACGTGCAGCAACACCTTCCGCTGCTAGTTTCTCTTGCGCCGCAACAACGAGCTGCACCTCGGAACCGGTGGCAATCAGAATAATATCTGGCTTAGCATTTTCCGCATCGGCAAGAATATATGCCCCCTGATGCAGCCCTTTCGCAGAGGAAAAACGGGTTCTATCCAACACCGGTACGTTTTGTCGTGTCAAAATCAGTGCCACCGGACCGACAACCGAACCGATGGCAATGCGCCACGCCTCAGCCACTTCGTTCGCATCGGCAGGACGAATCACGGTAAATTGCGGGATAGCCCGTAGCGACGCCAACTGCTCGACCGGTTGGTGTGTTGCACCATCTTCACCGACGGCAATACTATCATGAGTAAAAACATAAACTACTTTATGCTGGCTCATCGCCGCTAAGCGAAACGCCGGACGCATGTAATCGGCAAAGGTAAAAAATGTCGCGGTGTAAGGCAACATGCCTTTATAGGTGGCGATGCCGCTAGACATGGCCCCCATGGCATGCTCGCGTACACCATAGAAAATATTGCGTCCCTTATAATCCCAACCACCATCGACAGCCCCTTGCTGCTCGCCGGCGGACCCTTGTGGTGCTTGAAAATTACCCTGATCAATGAGTGCCGTACCGGTTGATGGATTAAGATCGGCAGAACCACCAATAAAACCGGGTAGTTTTGCAGCGAAACGTTGCATTACTTTGCCACCAGCAACGCGTGTCGACATGCCTTTCGCATTGGCAGGAAAGTGTGGAATATTTTCATCCCAATTTTTCACTAGTTTATCCTGCATCAATCGTTTTAATTCATCTGCCACATCGGGATACCCTTTTGCATAACGGGCAAATTGCGTATGCCAAGCGGCCTCATTTTTTTCTCCCACCTCGATCACCTTATTAAAGTGCCTATAAACGTCGTCAGGCACATGAAACGGTGGTGCCTCTGGATAACCCAATTGCTGCTTCGTCAGTTTTACTTCCTCTTCACCTAAAGGTGCACCGTGCACTTGAAAGGTATTTTGCTTATGCGGTGAACCATAACCAATCGTGGTCTTCACTAGTAGCAATGACGGACGCTCGGTTTCCTGTTGTGCACGTGTGATCGCCTGTGCAATGGCCTCAAGATCATTGCCATCTTCAATGGTTTCGGTATGCCAACCATAGGCAGCAAAGCGTGCTGCGCGATCTTCGGTGAAATGCAGATGCGTCGAGCCGGAAAGACAAATATGATTATCATCATATAAATAGATCAATTTACCGAGTCGCAAATGACCAGCCAAAGATGCCGCTTCAGCACTTATCCCTTCCATGAGATCGCCATCGCTGACCAGAGCATAGATATAATGATCAATAATCTCATGCTCGGGACGATTGTAATGTGCTCCTAAATAGGCTGCTGACACCGCCATGCCAACACCGTTGGCAAAACCTTGTCCTAGTGGTCCCGTGCTCAACTCCACCCCAGGTGTTAGGTGTTCTTCCGGATGCCCAGGCGTAACGCTGCCCCACTGGCGAAACTGTTGTAATTGCTGCATCGAAACATCGTAACCATTAAAATGTAACAAGCTATAGAGCAAGGCGGAACCATGTCCTGCGGAAAGGATAAACCGATCACGATTATACCATGCTGGATTTTTTGCGTTATGTTTGAGAAAACGTGTCCACAACACATAGACCATTGGCGCGGCACCCAGGGGTAAACCGGGATGTCCACTATTCGCTTTTTGTATCATATCGATTGACAAAGCACGAATCGCATTCACACACAGCGTATCGATGGCCACAAAATTTTTGTTGCGCATAATTATTTTCCTAAAAATAGTCAACTGCTATTAGTTGTTAACAAAGCCTGTGCAGTCAATGCATGCAATTGTTTGAGTCCGGCGGTAATGTTTTTGGTCAAATGCACTCGCAACACACGTCGAGCACGCTGTGTCAACACTTCGAAATCGCCTTGTGCTTGAGCATTGATCACAAAACCAAATGTGTATTGGTGGCCTGGTACCGAGATGTCGTCTTTATGCTCGGCAGTAATTTGCAAAAACACACCCGTATTAGAACCTCCTTTGTATGCTTGTCCGGTAGAGTGTAGAAAACGTGGACCAAAACCCAAGCAGGTAGCAACTCGCTTTTTATTACGCACTAACAAACGGATTTTTTGTAACCATTCATTATGTTCGGCATTCATTTCAATAAAGGCATTCAGTGCAAAATAATCACCTGGTTTGATGCAGGCAAAATGTGCCTTTAAATAACTCAGTACACTGGTAGTCTCATCCAGTTCCAATTGCTGTCGATTCTTTTCATCGGTAAAAAGATCAATATTATCATCAGATGCCAACGGTGGCAGCGATGGTAACTTGCCGGTCTTTTCGTAATCACTGGTTAACTCCCGTGCTCGTATCTTACTTGCCTCAACATCGGGTTGATTGAATGGATTGATGCCGATCACACTACCAGCAACGGCGGTAGCAAATTCCCAGCGAAATAATTCTGCGCCTAAATGCATTCTATCTTGCAACTGTAGACGCACCACTATATATCCTGCTTGTTCCAGTATATCAATAGCACGATCTTGTGCTGCATCGGCAGCAGCAGCTAAACGAATATAGACGAAAACACGATCATCGCTATACACTTCCGGTGTACCCACAGGCTCCTGATCGACCGGAATCAAGCCTTTATCTTGCTTACCGGTTGATTCTGCCAATAATTGTTCCAACCATGCACCGAGTGCGTGGATTTGCGGTGAAACCACCAGCGTTACCTTATCCTTGCCATGACGCACGCAGATACCAAGAATCACCCCCAAGAGGACACCCGGATTATTTTCTACGGCCATGCTTGCACTACAACATTGCGCCATAGTCTCGGCATGCTGTAGTAACGTCTCTATATCAACACCCATCAGTCCAGAAGGCAGCATGCCAAAATTAGACAGTGCCGAATAACGTCCACCGATCGAAGGAATACCGTAAAAAATAGTCTTAAAGTGCGCTGTTTCCGCTAACGTTTCTAACGAGGTATTTGGATCGGTGATCGCAATAAAACGATTTCCTACAGCCTCATGATTTAATAGGCTTTGCAGGCGCGCATAAAAATAGTCTTTGAGGATATTCGATTCTAAGGTATTACCCGATTTGCTGGCGACAATAAAAAAGGTATGTTGCAAATCGATTTGTTGCTCCAGATGCAGTATTTGTTCCGGTGCAGTCGAATCGAGAACATGCAAACAGGGATATGTAGCAATACGACCAAAGGTCGCTACCATCATGGCTGCACACAGACTCGAGCCACCCATACCTAACAACACCAGGTCGGTACAACCAGCGGTTTGCAGTTCTTGAGCCAAGCGCAGAATATGCCCTACCTGACCCATCTCCTCCTGTGCTGCAGTAAGCCAACCGGTCCATTGTGCTTCGTCACCGTTAGTCCAAAGGCTGCTATCACTATCCCATAATGCCTGTACCTTATCTTCATGTTGCCAAACAGCCAAGGTTTCATTGATCCGCTCAGTTAGATCACTGGCAGAAAATGTAACTCGAGCAAAATTATGTGCTTTCATAAACCGAACCGCATGATACCAAATATTTGCTGATTATACAAATACCTAATAAGGAAGTCTAATTTGGTTTATAAAATGAGTGCATCACCGAATAAATCAGAAAGCATTGAATTTTTACTACCATCTAATCCGTTAGTATTTTAAGATTTTAAAGATAATCACCAATTATAAATCAAGCCAAATGAAGCTCTGTTAATTTCATAATCTTTTTCATTATTTTTGCCGAGTAACGGACTAAGTAACATCGAGCCAAATATTTGGTCCGCCGATAAAACACTCCTCTTATAAGCGACTTCCAGGGTCAAATGAGACGTCAACAATAAGTCAATGCCTGCCGCCACGGGAAAATTAAAGTCCTTAGCATTTTTTTCATTACCAAAATAATATGCGAAACCTGCCTTTGCAAAAACACGTAGATTAGTCTTGCCAATACCAAAACTGCCTTTAGCAAGAATAGCAGCTTCGGTATTAGGATAACCTAAACGTATAGGAATATAGTTAAACTGCCCTTCAATGGCGAAATAGCGATTAAATTGATAACCACCAAGCACACCGGGGGAGATTTTACCTTTCGCATCTTTTGGTGGCTTCACCATACCACCGATGCTGGTACCAATATAATAATGGGAAGAAAAGACATTTTCTGTTGCCACTGTATTTTCTGCATTTTCCGCCGAAACTGCATTAATAGCAAATACTGCTAGTAAAAATAATATAACATTAGTAACAAATCGCATTCTATTTCCTTAAAATATTTTTTGCTTATTTTATATTTATAAACCATCTGCAAATAATAAACTAGGATCCACTTGATTTTTTCGATCGCTTTGCTATTGTACATATATCAGCTAAAAAATAACCTATGAATAATCACCTGGCAACACGCCCTTTTCTGAAATGGGCAGGAGGAAAATATCGTCTGCTTGATAAAATCAAACCGGTACTCCCAGCAGCGAAGCGTTTAATCGAACCCTTTGCCGGTGCCGGTGCCATTGCACTCAACACTGATTATAGCAGCTACTGGCTCAACGATTTAAATCACGATTTAGTCAACCTCTATCGGCAATTGCAGCAGCAACAACAACAATTTATCAACTTTGCCGCCACTTTTTTTACGGCAGCAAACAATGACGAACGACGTTATTATCAGCTACGACAACACTTTAATGCGAGCAATGACCCTGATGAACGTGCTGCGTTATTTCTTTATTTGAATCGACACAGCTATAATGGACTCTGTCGCTACAATCAACAAGGTCTATTCAATGCCCCATTTGGTCGCTATCCGAAACCCTATTTCCCCAAGCAACAATTACATGCGTTTGCCCAAAGAGCGAAAAAGATTAAATTCACTCAGCAAACCTTTGAGAAGGTCATGCAGCAGGCAACACCAAACGACGTAGTGTACTGTGATCCGCCCTACGTACCACTGAGTAACACGGCTAATTTTACCCAATATCATCAACATAACTTTACCGCAAAACAGCAACAAACATTAGCCGATTTGGCGTTAGAATTGGCGAAGAAACGTATTCCCGTCATTATTTCTAACCATAATACCGCCCTTACTCGCCAGCTATATCGAGTTGCTAAATTAAAGAAATTTACCGTGCCGCGCTTAATCAATTGTAAGGGCAATCAACGCAAACCAACAAAAGAATTAATCGCTATCTATGGAGAAAATCTTGCCGCGACGTAGCAACCACTATATTACTAATGGTAATTACCCTTGTTGTAATTACAACAAGGGTAACTTTTGTTACTACGAAAAACAAGAGCTAATTAGAACAAATTGAGGTAATAAGTTTAAGGTCGCTAGATTCATCATCTAAAGGCAAAACCGTTAGGATTATTCTTTTGACAACGCCACACATACCCCATCATCTGCGCTAAATCTCTCTCGGCATACCAATTTAATTCGCCATTCGCCTTACTACAATCTGCCACATTCAGCTACATCACTTGCAAAATTAAACTAATTACGATTGAATCCCATCTTCTTTAAGATTTCAGGAGTACAAACTTGCTGATTCGAATAACAAGCAGCAAATTTTTTAACCTTGGAGATATATGCTTCTGGGTTATGAATACAAGATCTAATTTCTCTTATAAGATCTTCCAATGAATATGCTATTGGCCCTGGAACAAAATCAGTATAATTTAGTAGAACCCTCTAATTTCATTGGTATACTTTTCTAGGTCATAAGGATAGAAAATTATCGGGCGACAAAGGAGCGTGTAATCAAAAAAAGAGGATGAGTAATCTGTAATTAATATATCGGCTATATATAAAAGCTCTTGCATATCAGGATATTTTGTGACATCAAAAATAAACTCTTGATCACTCAATATACCTTGTATCTCGACACTACTATGCGCCCTTACTAACAATATAATTTCATCATCAAGCTGTTTTTTCATCATATCAAAATTGATATTAAAGTTATGCTTTACTTCATCATCCCTAAAAGTAGGTGCATATAAAATAATCTTCTTATTAGTCTTTGATAAATTAGGTTTTATCCGTTCCTTTATTTCATCAGGGTTAGCTTTTTTCTCTACAAATATATCATTTCTAGGATAACCCAAACTAATCATTTTGTTTTTAGCAATGCTAAAGGCATTTGCTAGCAGATCAGTTATTTCTTCGTTACATGGAGCAAGTAGATAGGTAACATGACTTGCTACGACTTTATGAATCCATTTTTTATAAAACCAAGAAATATTATGATCGTCTAGAACAATTCTTTTAATTGGCGTTCCATGCCATGTCTGAAGATAAATTGTATTTTTCTTTGGTTTTAAAGAAGAGGGGATGAAGACAATTGTTAATTCTATACTTCGAAGTAGCAAGATGGTATAGATACTTGAAGCCATAAGGTTTCACAACTACAAGCTTTTGCTGTTTTGGAATTTTACTTTCATCATCAAGTACCCAAACTAATTTATCCATGGTAATAATTTAAATAAATTGAAAATCTTACACGATAAAATCGTTTTGAGTATTTTAAATATCCGCAAGTTCACTGTATTACTGCTTCATTACTCATTACTATGTTTTTTATTTTGTACCTGAGTTTTTTGTAAGGATTTAGAACCTTCACATTTTTCAAAAATCACATCTTATAAAAAAGGATTATATACCTATTAATTTATCAATACATTATTTTCTAAACCTATTTGTTAATTCTTTAATTAAAAAATATTCGAACAAAATATATGCAACAAAAAGTATCATAGTGCTTCTGTTAGAGTTCAATAACTAAACACTACCATTGAGCTAACGAATTTAAAACATATGTAGGCTGTATATCCGTCTTATCAAGCATATCAAGAGTAGATTCACCAGAAAGAACTAACAAACTTTTACAACCTATTTCATTTGCCATTTTAATATCTGTATCTATTCGGTCTCCTACAACCAAACAATCATCCAAATTAATTTTTCTATTTTTTATTAAAGTGTCAAACAGATCTACGTTTGGCTTACCAAAAATTTTTATAGGACTTTTACCCGTGGCAACCCTAAACATTGCAATAAAACTACCTGCATCAGGGATAGGTCCAACTTCTGATGGACAAAACCCATCGCCATGAGTAGCTAAAATGTCTACCCCAGCATTTATATATCTACATGCTTCAATAAGCTTGGAATAATTTATTTCAGTGTCATAAGTAATAATTACATATTCGGGTTCGGTACTATCCAAATCAAAGTTTTTATCTCTAAGATATTGCTTACAAGCTTCTGTACCGAGAGCATAAATTTTCTTAACATCCCGACTATTTAAATATTCAATTAAACTATCAGTAGAGAAGATAATACTATCTTCATCAACGTTTATATTAAAATTTACTAACTTTTTTACGTATTCTTTTTTGGACTTAGAAGAGTTATTGGTTGAAAAATAGAGATTTTTTCCCTCACGAAGCAAACAGTTAACTAAATCATCTGTACCAGAAATCAATTCATCACCGATATAGATCGTCCCATCTAAATCAAAAAATATATTATTTATGTCTTTAATATCATCATCAAACTTTGAAAACTTTCTGCAGCCGAGTAAAACATCATCGTAATCATCGACTTCAATCCAGGGTTGTGGCGCAATATTCAATGATTTAAACAAAAGTTTTCCACTTTGAAATAGTCGTTGCATAGCAACTTCCACCCAATCTTTAAGATTCTTTTCCTGTTCAATAATGTTAGTGATTTCAGAAAAAAGTATATCGCTGCCATCTGCTGAAAATTTATGGAAATTTATTGAACAGCCAAATGCAGAACCAGGAGAAATATTTTTAGAAATGTCTCTTACATATCCATTTTCATCAATAGACACTTTCATCAATTCTTTATTATACTCAGAGCAATCTATAAGAATCAGATCATCAAAAGAAGAATTAACCAGTTGGACAATGGTGTTAGGAGCAACGGCAAGATCGGCATTATTTAAAATAAAGGTAGTATGCTGCAAAAAATCTCTTGCCAAATAATAGAGAATACATATTGTTAGTAAATTCATAATCATTATTATAAATCACCTTGATATTAAGCCCTTTTATATGCTTGCAATATTCTTCAACCTTTTTTCCTTGATAACCAACAATTATTAGAATATCAACTATATCTGCTTGTTTATAAGCATCTAGTTGATACTGGAGCAAAGGCTTGCCATTAATCTTGACTAAACATTTTGGCTTATTGTCTGTCATCGGACGCAAACGAGAACCCAATCCAGCTGCTAAAATTACGGCTTTTGTTTTCATATATTCAACTCATTTATCAAAAACACAGATATATTACAGAATTTAATGGCAGCTAAACACTGATTATCTTCCACTTGGTCACAGATTATCAAGTACGGATGTCACCCCATCCATCACCAGCATTTCCCGAGCTTGATACAAAGTTCTGGCAACACCGATCCGTTGTCGTTAGCCACCAGATAAGCAAATACCGACTTCGCTAACCAACCGTATTTTCCCTTGCAGCCAAACTTGTTACAAAATGGATATAGGCAAATAATTTTTGCAATCCTGATATGGCACTGCTGTTGTTAATAACCTCCCATTAACGGTGATATTACCACAATTTGTCCGATACCGGTAAAGCAAATATTATGACTTTACCTGCAAGATGCACCGATTAAAGCAATCCGTTTTGTTTTTTAGGAATAACCATATCAACACCGTTTACAGCGGCAGTCCCATCCTGATAGATATAATAATACCCGAGATCCAGATCGGTTTCGGCACCATCTTCGGTTACATAAACGTCACCATGTTGGAAAGGACTCCCGGTAATAAATACATATTTTGTCATCAAGCACACTACCTCTATCAGGAGAATGTCATGATATCACTACAAGGAAGGATAGTAAAAAATTGTGGAAATGACCAGAAGATAAATAACCCAATTATCTAGTAGCAAAACCGTTAGGATTATTTTTCTGCCAACGCCACACATCGACCATCATCTGTGATAAATCTCTTTGGGCATACCAATTTAATTCACTATTCGCCTTACTACAGTCTGCCCAATATTCAGCAACATCACCCGCACGACGCGGACCAAATTCATAAGGGATCTTTTTACCAGACGACTGCTCAAAGGCATCTACTACCTCTAACACTGTATGCCCACATCCTCTACCAAGGTTCCATGTATAGATACCTTTCTTATTTTGCAAAAGATAATCAGCGGCTTTAAGATGGCCAAGCGCTAAATCAACGACATGAATATAATCCCTAACTCCGGTCCCATCAGATGTACGATAATCATTGCCATAAATCAACAATTTTTCTCGCTGACCAATGGCTACCTGGGCAATAAACGGTACTAAATTATTAGGTATGCCATCTGACGCCTCTCCTATTAAACTGCTTTCATGGGCACCCGTGGGATTAAAATAGCGTAAAATAGCGATGGACCAAGCAGGATCGGCGCGGTAAAGATCCTGTAATATTTGCTCTATCATGACTTTAGACGCTGCATAGGGATTCTGCGGTTTTCCTATTGCGCTGCCCTCTGTAAGTGGTATAGCCTCAGGTTTTCCATAAACTGTGGCAGACGAACTAAAAAGGATAGTTTTAACGTTAGCCTGTTGCATAACTTGTAACAGTTTTAAAGTGTTACTAACGTTGTTATGGTAATAGGCAAGTGGCATGGTAACACTTTCGCCAACCGCTTTTAATGCGGCCAAATGTATCACCATCGAAATCGGATAAGTAAGAAAAACATGGTGTAATAAATTAGCGTCGCCCACATCGCCCTGAATAAAAATTATCGATTTTTTGGCAATTGTCTCAACTCGATGCAAGGCTTGTTTTGCGCTATTCTGTAAATTATCAAGAACAATAATATCATGGCCATTTCGTAGGCATTCTACAGCCAGATGTGAACCGATAAAACCGGCGCCGCCAATGATTAGTACATATTTTTCTTTACCTTTTAGCATTATCTGACCTTAAAACCTGTCAATACCACAAAAATTGTTCGTAAAATTATTTTTAAATCCAATATAAATGAAACATGTTTAACGTAATACAAATCATATTGTAGACGGACCTTCATTTCATTTTCGTTATTTGCGTAACCATGGTTTACCATTGACCACCCGGTAATACCCGGTTTAATTAAACGCCTTAATTTATAAAGCGGTAATGTTGTATTAAATTGGTCAACAAAACTTTTTTGTTCTGGCCTTGGTCCAATTAAACTCATATCACCCTTTAAAATATTAATAAACTGGGGTGATTCATCAATTCTATGTTTACGCATAAAGGCACCGACACGAGTAATACGCGTATCATTTTTCATGGTAAATTGTGGACCATTTTTTTCTGCTGTTTTAATCATGCTTCTAAATTTATAAATTTTAAAAGGCTTATCATTTTTGCCAACGCGATATTGTGTATAGAAAATAGGTTTACCCATAGTAATTAAGATTATAAATCCTACTACTAATATCAAAACACAAAAAAACGGAGTCAGTAACACAATCAACAAAAACTCAAACAAATTTCTCAACCATAAATACCACAACGGAATACTAAAACTGCCGCGCATCCAATTTTCATTTAGCTGCTCAAGTGATAACCGCTGTTCAATTAATTCATTATATTCTATATAAGTGAATATTATAATATCATTTTGGGTCGCATGAATAATCAAATTTTTCCATGTTTTATTATAAGCAAAATGGCGATCAATAATAACCGCTTGAATATTTTTCAACATCTCAGGTGCAACTTGCTCTTGTATTATTAAATTAACCTTTCTACTTTTAGAAACTAAGGTTGTTAATGCTGGGTGAATAATAATTTGATATGGTCTAGCAAATAATCGAATCAATATGAAACGAAAGCCAATAATAACAAATAACCAAGAAAGGCCAGTACAAAGACCAACCCAAAAAACATTTATATGTCTTAGAGCGACAACACAAGCGAAACTAATCAAAAGGAAATAAATACTAACTCTTATTATGTGGGTATAATATTCTAATAATATAACTGAGCGTTGATAACAAT
>CAYWDC010000005.1:0-15850 GCA_964456955.1 uncultured Gammaproteobacteria bacterium
ATTAACTACTTTCCTAAATAAATTAATCGAACCAAAATTAATGATTTATAATGCAGCTAAAATTCACTTAAGTAACTTACCGCCACTGGACGTTGGCAACTATGACTTTACTTGTCAGATGCAAATGTATCGCGCTAAGCTGATAGTGAGGTAATCACCATTTGCTGGTGTCAGGCTGCCTAAAAGAATTCCTTATGTTTTGCGGTTGTTGACACGTGGTTTATGGGAACGGTTATTGATACCACGGCCCCCACGGTTGCAAATACATTTACAAATAGTGGGGGATACTTACAAAAGTTTCACGAGATTAGTTGACATCTATCGTCCAATGCCTACGTAGTATAAGAACAAAGCGACCAAAGCAATTTCGCCTAAGTTAAGCTTAACATGCGCTAAAGTGGTAAAGATAATCAGCCAAATTGGCAGGAAAGCGGAGCGGCTAATGGCTTTGATCAGCTCTGCACCTTTATAATTGAGCAGTAAATAAAGTGCCTGAAAGCCAAGACAAATGATAGTAATCGATAAATCATTTTGATAGCCTGCTAACACGAACAATATGCTCAGAACGATAAATAGCAACGGGCAAGTAATCCAATGCAGTGGCAAGTTAAATAAGCGTTCCTCATTGGGCATCGTGATGCGTAGCTTACCTACCGATAGTGGACCGGCTAGATAGCTGATAACGTGAAAGGAGGAAGTCACCAATATTAATGCTGTCCACGTTTTGAAAACGAAAAATAGAATAATCGAAATGAGTGTATTAGCAATTAAAGAGCGATGACTAACATGATATTTTGGGTGTAGTACATTAAAACCACGCGGTAATTGTCCCTCACGACTCATTGCCGTTAACATACGTGATGTCGACCCGACATACATAAAACCGGTGCCACTAGGCGATACAGCGGCATCGATTTTGAGCAACATGACTAGCCATCCTAAGTTGAATGTGGCAACTAACTCAACGAACGGTGATTGGTAGTCAATATTCAGATCAGCAGCACCAATAAATGCTGCTTGTAGCCCCAAATATAATATTAGGGAGATGGCCAGTGACAAGAATAGCGCGATGGGTATATCTCGCTTTGGACGCTTTGTTTCACTGGTGAAGTTAACAATCATCTGTACGCCATTAAAGGCATAAATAATCCCACCGGCAATGACTGCACTCATGATAGCGTTAATGTTACCGAGTTCAGCAGTATGGAAATTATTGGCATTGATGCCATGCACGAATAAAGCAATCACTGTCAGCGTGGGGACAATAAATTTAAATACAGTGATGGTGGAATTAAATTTGGAAAATAATTTGACTCCCCAGCCGTTCAGAGCAGCATACATAATGATTAACGGAATTACGGTCCAGTGTGGCCAGTCTAGATATCTTACCGTTGCTAAAGCCTCAGAGGGGACAACCGTCAGGGTGCCGAACCAATTAGCGATACCAATAATGAAGGCAAAATCTTTATTGTGACTAAAAGAACCAACAGAGGCAAGTAAACCACGCCTCGGATAGAGACTCACTAACTCGCTGAGACACATAGTAAAAACAAACATTAACAAGGCACCGATTATCCATGCGATGAAAGCGCCTGTTCCTGCTTTTTGTGCTGCATACATGCTAGCAAAGAGCCAACCGGAGCCGATGACGCCACTTACCCCGATCATGGCTAAATGAAAAATACCGATTTTATGCTTCATAAATTTTTCCTTGTTTTATGCTTTATTCACACTCGCTACAACAAAAGTTTTACCATTAATAAATAGAAATATTATGCAATAATTATTTATTCTAGCATAAAATCTACGCACAGTAAACGTAATCGTTGTGGATAGAAATAGCAGCCATGCACTTTGCCTACATTAAGTTCTGTTTTTTTGAGGGAAAATTATTTTAATTTCCACAGTGGATGATATAAAATTTAAACAGATATTTAGCTTAAAGATAATTTTTTGCGCAATAATTCATTTACCTGTGCCGGACTTGCTTTGCCTTGGGAAGCCTTCATCACCTGTCCGACAAAGAAAGCGAATAGTTTCTCTTTACCTGCATAATATTGTTGTAATTGACTTGGATTATCGGCAAGCACCGTATCAATAATTTTCTCTATTTCATCGCTGTTTGTGACTTGTTGCAAACCACGTTTAGCAATAATCTCATCGGCTAAGCCTTCACCGTTCCACATCGCTGTGAAAACGGTCTTGGCCATTTTGCCGGAAATAGTATGGTCCTCGATACGATCGAGCAGGTTGGCGAGCTCATTAGTACTGACCGGTGAATCAGTAATGCTCAGGTCGGATTGATGCAATGCCGCCAGCACCTCACCCATGACCCAATTTGTTACCTGCTTTGCATTTGCCGACGTTGCTGCAACAGTCTCTTCAAAGAAGGCTGCCACTTGTGGATTAGCGATAAGCACATTGGCATCATAGGCGCTAAGTGAATAGTCTTGCATAAAACGATGCCGTTTCTGTTGTGGTAATTCCGGAAGTTTTTGGCGTATTGCATCGATAAAGTTGGCATCAATTTCCACTGGTAATAAATCGGGGCACGGGAAATAGCGATAATCGTTAGCCTCTTCTTTCAAGCGCATAGAGCGGGTTTCATTTCTACTGGCGTCGTAGAGTCGTGTTTCTTGTGTTACCTTGCCACCATCTTCGATTAATTCAATTTGTCGTTCCACTTCATGATTGATAGCGCGTTCAACAAAACGAAAGGAATTAATATTTTTCAATTCAGTACGCGTACCAAATTCATCTTTTCCTTTTGGTCGAACAGAAACATTGGCATCACAGCGAAATGAACCTTCTTGTAGGTTGCCGTCGCAGATATCAAGATAACGCACCAATGTGTGCAGCGTTTTAAGATAGGCGACTGCCTCTTTGGCCGAACGTAAGTCGGGTTCAGAGACAATTTCTAAGAGTGGTGTGCCGGCACGATTAAGATCGATGCCACTCATACCATGAAAGTCTTCGTGTAGTGATTTACCGGCATCTTCCTCTAGGTGTGCGCGAGTAATGCCAATCGTTTTCGTGCTGCCATCGTCCAAGATAATCTCCAATTTGCCATGTCCGACGATAGGATGGGCAAACTGACTAATTTGGTAACCTTTTGGCAAGTCTGGATAAAAATAGTTTTTGCGAGCAAAAATCGAGCGCATACCAATTTTAGCATCCGTTGCTAAGGCAAAGCTGATAGCTTTTTCTATGGCAGCACCATTTAACACCGGCAGTGTACCTGGTATGGCTAGGTCAATGGCGCAAGCTTGAGTGTTTTGGGCCGCGCCGTATGCAGTTGCTGCGCCAGAAAATAATTTACTCACCGTGGTGAGTTGTACATGCACCTCGAGTCCGATAATAGTTTCCCATGGCATGATTAGATACCTTCCGGCATTTGTTGATGCCAATCAGTCACTTTCTGATAGCGATGTGCAAGATTTAATAGTAGTGCCTCTGCAAAGTAGTTACCAATCAATTGAAAACCGATTGGTAAGCCATTGATGAAACCGGCGGGAGCACTCAATCCAGGCAAACCTGTAAGATTGACTGCAGCAGTATGAAAATCAGACAAATACATTTCGACTGGGTTGATAATTTTTTCACCAATACAAAAGGCTGTGTTCGGCACTGTCGGGCAAATGATGCTATCAACTTTGCTAAATGCTTGTTGAAAGTCGTCACTAATGAGTTGTCGTATCTTCTGTGCTTTTAAATAAAATGCATCGAAATAACCCGCAGACAATAAATGTGTGCCGATCATAATGCGGCGTTTTACTTCAGCGCCAAAACCTTCACCGCGCGTACGCATATACATGTCGGTTAAATCTTGCGGTGCGGCACAGCGGTAACCGTAACGTACACCATCGTAGCGTGCTAAATTTGAAGAGGCCTCTGCTGGAGCAACTACATAGTAAGCTGACATTGCGAGGTCAATGTTTGGTAAGCTAACGGTGGTAAGTTCAGCACCGAGTTTTTCATATTCTTTAGCAACGGTTTCAATCATTAGCGCGACTTTAGGATCCAGCTTATCGGTGAAAAATTCTTTCGGCATGCCAAGCTTGATACCATTAATGTCATTAGCCAATGTTGCCGTGTAGTCAGGAATAGCTTTATCGATACTGGTAGAATCATGTTGATCAAATCCTGCCATCACATTTAACAGCATGGCACAATCTTCAGCTGTTGTCGCCATCGGACCGCCTTGATCGAGACTGGAAGCAAACGCAATCATCCCATAACGAGAAACGCGGCCATAAGTTGGTTTTAAGCCAGTCAGATTGCAGTAAGAAGCCGGTTGGCGAATCGAACCACCGGTGTCGGTGCCGGTTGCTGCTGGTGTCATTCTTGCCGCAACTGCAGCGGCAGAACCGCCTGAAGATCCACCCGGGACACGCGTTTGATCCCACGGGTTTTTGCTGGCACCATAGAAACTGTTTTCTGTTGACGAACCCATAGCGAATTCATCGAGGTTAGTTTTGCCAAGCATGACCATTCCTTCTTCACGAAAACGTTTGATAACAGTGGCATCGTAGGGAGCCACAAAATTGTCAAGCATTCTTGAACCACAGCTGGTTTTAATGCCTTCCGTGCAAAAAATGTCTTTATGGGCGATAGGAATACCCGTCAGAGGCATAGCGTTGTTTTCTGCGCGGCGTTTATCAGCCAGTGCCGCGTTGGCTAATGCTGATTCTGCAGTGACAGTGATAAAGGCATTAATGTCTTGGTCATGTTGTTTGATTCTCTCTAAAAAACATTGTGTCAGTTCTACGCTAGAAAATTCTTTTTTTTGCAGCGCCGCTGCTAGTTTAGAAAGGGTATAGGTATGCATAGTGTTACTCATTACTCAATGACTTTGGGTACTAGATATAAGTCAGCCTCGACTTGTGGGGCAATTTTCTGAAATTTCTTGTGTTGATCTATTTCACTAACATCATCAGCGCGGAAACGTTGCACGCAATTAAGAGGGTGTGCCATCGGTGTAATGTCTTTGGTGTCAACGTGTTCTATTTTAGCGATTAAATCAAGCGTATTCGATAAATCGGTGGCGTACTTTGCAATATCGGCGTCATCAATGGCAATACGCGCTAAGTACCCGATTTTGCTAATGTCTTCTTTGCTGAGAGAAGGTTTTTTAGACATTATCCTATCTGTGTTTATTGGTTAAAAACAATTATTATACGCACATTAGCAAAAACTTACATCTACTTATGTGCCAAAGGAACTGCTGATATTGCGATCCTATTATTTTGCTAACGACTAGCCAGTAAAAAGAAGATAGCTATACTAGATTTGATAATATATACAAAGATTACTCTAAGTGATAATTGCAAGCATTTAGCTGTGAAGGGTAACATGTTAAAATTTGAGCTATGGAATTCCAGCGTATTAAGATTTTACCGACGCAGATTGCCGCCCAAATTGCTGCGGGTGAGGTTGTGGAACGGCCTGCATCCGTTGTCAAAGAGTTATTAGAAAATTCTATTGATGCAGGGGCACAAAGTGTGCTGATTGATGTCCATCAGGGCGGTACTAGTTTCATTCGTGTGCGTGATGATGGTCATGGTGTTCATAAAGATGATCTGTCCTTGGCATTAACACCACATGCAACCAGCAAGATTCGTCAATTGCACGATTTGCAATGTAGTACCAGTTTGGGCTTTCGGGGTGAAGCACTTGCCAGCATTAGCTCGGTCGCACAATTGACTTTAATGTCAAAACATCTACATAGCAAATATGCGTGGCAATTGCAAAGGGAGCATAATAAAGTTGAAGTGACGCCGATTGCCCATCCACAAGGCACAACGGTTGAAATCCGTCAGTTGTTTTATAATACTCCAGTGCGTCGTAAGTTTTTGAAAAGTGAGCGCACCGAATGGCAACACATTGCAGATGTGGTTAAACGTGTTGCATTAGTGGTTAAGCATCTTGGTATCCGTTTACAGCATAATGATCGCCAGATCATGCATTTTCCTCCGGCAACCGATATACACGGGGTGCGTTTACGCTTACGTAAATTACTTGGCGGATCTTTCGCCGATGCAGCATTAACCATTGATGTTGAACATTTAGACTTACAATTGCACGGCTGGGTATTACCGCCTGAACAAAGCCGAGCCCATGCCGATATACACTATTTTTTTGTTAATGGGCGTATGGTAAAAGATCGCTTGTTAAATCATGCGGTGTGTAGTGCGTTTGGTGAAACGTTGGCAGTGGGTCGCTATCCCGGTTATGTATTGTATTTAACTTGTGCTGCGTCAGAGGTGGATGTTAATGTACATCCTACCAAACATGAGGTGCGTTTTCAGCAGGCTAGATTAGTACATGATTTTGTGCAAAATAGCTTGCAGCAATTGCTTGGCGCGTCTTTAAGCAAGACAAAAGCCGCTATTGCAGCGACGCCGCTAGTCTTTAAAGAAAACGCTGGTATTACGGTTAATGCTATTGGTGAATCCGTTATCCCGTACAAAGCAGAACAACTGTCGACATCGAGAGTTTTTGCTAATGCCTGCCATTTGCTTGGTGGGCGCTTTATTTTGGCAACATCGGCAGTAGACCTTTTTGTAATCGATGCGCTTAAAGCACGGCGATGGTTACTGAGAAAATTTATCAGCAGTGCGATAGCAGCAGATGGCCTACGTGCACAACCATTGTTGTTGCCGATGACAGTGAAGTTGTCCGTGCAGGCAGTTGAGGCATTATTAGCGCAATCATCATTATGGCGGCGTTTTGGCATTGACTTGGATCAAGTCGCTCCTAATACAGTGATAGTGCGAGCTTTGCCGCAATGTCTTCGTGATGTAGATGTAGAATCGTTGTTGCAGGCGCTACAACCGTTGCGCAAGCAGGTAGAAGTCATCGATTGTTTAGTGGCTCACGCGATCGGTGTAGAGGAGCTCTCATTAACGGAAATGCAGCAACTTATTGCAGATTTGTCGACATTTTCACTAACACATTTAGCACAAGAAAAATTGGTAAAACATTTTACCCACGATAAACTTATTACGCTATTTGCATGATGGTACCGTGGAAACGAAAAGTCATTTGTCTTATGGGGGCTACGGCAACAGGTAAGACAGATATTGCCGTGGACTGGGCGACAAGATATCCATTTGATATCGTCAGTGTCGATTCGGCAATGGTGTATCGACACATGAATATTGGCACCGCTAAACCACATCCAACAGTGTTGCAGCAAGTACCACATCGTTTAATCGATATTTTAGAACCTACGGCACGTTATTCCGTGGCTGATTTTTGTACCGATGCTTTGCGCGAAATTAACACTATCTACAGCGCTGGTCGCATACCGCTTTTGGTCGGTGGAACGATGTTGTACTTTCACGCCTTGCAGCAAGGTTTGGCAGCATTACCCCCAGCAAATGAGCAAATTCGTCAGCAACTGACGCAAGATGCTGCGCATTTTGGCAATGAGGTACTACATCAACGTTTACAGAAAATCGATCCGAAGGCGGCGCAGCATATTAAGCCGACAGATGGGCAGCGTTTGCAACGTGCTTTGGAAGTTTTTCTGATTACTGGTAAACCTATTTCAGCATTGCAGCGGCGAACTACCAAAGCTGATCAGTATGCATTTATCAACATTGTGATGATCCCGGATGCACGTCGGCAATTACATCAGCGTATTGCGCAGCGTTTTCAACATATGCTGGCGCGTGGTTTGGTCGAGGAAGTCGAACAGCTACGGAATGATTATCATTTGTCACTCGAATTACCTGCGATGCGTGCTGTGGGGTATCGACAAGTATGGCAATACCTTGACGGTCGTTATGATTGGGATACGATGCGAGCAAAGGCGCTTGCCGCAACTCGACAATTAGCAAAGCGGCAAATAACTTGGCTGCGTAGTTGGGCGAATGTACATCGTTATCCAACTGATCCAATGGAGCTGTTAGCAACATCCACTTGATGCATGCTTATACTGTCTAGCGAAGCTGAACGTGTTGTTCTGGTACATGTTGATTTTTCAACGACAGATCCAACCGATAATCTAGCGGAATTTGTTACCTTAGCAAATTCTTCGGGTGTTATTCCAATTAGCGTTATTACCGGTGCATGTCGTCATCCAAATGCTAAATATTTTGTTGGCCATGGTAAAGTACTTGAAATTCAGCAAGCCATCGCAGCATATGCTGTTGACTGTGTGATCTTCAACCATCCTTTATCTTCAAGCCAACAGCGTAATTTGGAACAAGCATTAGGTATCCGTGTTCTAAATCGCACAGAATTAATTCTTGATATCTTTGCGCAGCGGGCACGTACTTATGAAGCCAAGTTGCAGGTGGAATTGGCACAATTGCAACATCTATCGACGCGTTTGGTGCGCGGCTGGGCACACTTAGGACGGCAAAAGGGCGGCATTGGTTTGCGCGGCCCTGGGGAAATGCAGCTCGAAACCGATAGACGTTTGCTGTGTCAACGTATTACGGTTATCAAAAAACGGTTGCAGAAAGTTCGGCAACAACGACAACAGGGTAGACAGCGACGCAAGCGTCAGTCGGTACCGGTGGTTGCATTGGTGGGTTATACCAATGCTGGTAAATCGACGTTGTTTAATCTTTTGACCGATGCAAAAGCATATGTTGCTGACAAACTATTCGCGACGCTAGATCCGACTTTACGACGCCTACCGATTGCTGCATTGGGCGATGTGATCTTAGTCGATACAGTCGGGTTTATTCGTCATTTACCCCACGATTTGATAAATGTTTTTCGTGTTACACTGGAAGAAATTACTGCAGCGGATTTATTACTGCATGTGATTGATGCCAGTGACCCGCATATGACTGATACTATTAGTGCGGTCGACTCGGTGCTACATGAAATTAATGCTCATCAGATCATGCAACTCAAAGTCTATAATAAAATTGATCGCCTACCTGGTGTGTCGGCTCATGCAGCAAGCGATGCAATTTGGATTTCTGCGACTAATCAACAAGGTGGCGACAGTGTTTGCCAGGCCATTAAACTAGCACTGCAACAACGATATGTTACTACTATCATTAAATTGTTACCGCAACAAGCAAGTATACGTGCACACTTATATGATTTACATGGTGTGCAGCAGGAGATCTTTACTGATAGTGGCTATTGGCAATTACAGGTACGTTTACCCTTGATAGAATATCAGCGTTTGCAACTATCAGCATACGAATTTGTTTATGCATAGCAATAGCATTTATATAGATTTCAGGTTAAAATATTTTAATAGAATGCGTTAATGTCAAATAAAATGCGAGGTGCTAATGGCGTGGAATGAGCCGGGGAATGGTGGTGATAAAAATGAGGGACCGCCTGAATTAGATAAAGTCTTTAGGGATTTAAGCAGCAAAATTACGGGTTTGTTTGCTAAGCGAAATAACACTCGTTCAACGCTGGGTGGTAGTAACAAAAGCATACCAGTAAATCGCAAACCACTGGTTATCGGTGGCATCGCTGTTATTGTCACCATTTGGTTATTATCGGGTATTTTTATTGTTTCGCCGGCGCAACGTGCGGTGGTGTTGCAGTTTGGCAAATATTATGAAACGGTAGGTCCCGGTCCGCACTGGTTACCGCGTTTTATTCGTTCGCAAACTACCGTTGATGTACAAAAAATTGCTAATTATACTTACTCAGCAGCAAAGATGTTGACCAAAGATCAAAACATCGTTGATGTTTCGGTAGTGGCACAATATCGTATCGCTGATGCTAAAGATTATCTTTACAATCTTGTTAATGCTGATAATAGTGTAAAACAAGCGATTGCTAGTTCCTTGCGGCAGGTGATGGGTAACACCACCTTAGACCAGGTATTAACTTCAGGACGTACCGTGGTGCGTCAAGAAGTGGAGCAGCAGTTAATAAAAATTCTTCGCCTCTATCATGCGGGTATTGAAATTACTGATGTTGCCCTGCAGCCGGCACGCGCACCAGCAGCGGTTAAGACGGCTTTTGATGATGCGATTAAAGCACAGGAAGATGAACAACGTTATCAAAACCAAGCCCAAGCTTATGCCAATCAGGTAGTGCCGCTTGCGCAGGGTAAGGCAAAACGTATTTTACAAGAAGCAGAGGCATATAAACAAAAAGTGGTGTTGGCAGCAAAGGGTGATGTGTCGAAATTTACTGCTATCTACACCGTCTACCGGAACGCACCAACAGTAACCAAAGAGCGCTTGTACCTAGATGCAATGGAAGCGGTGCTACAACATAGCAGTAAAGTTTTCGTTGATACGACAGGTAGTAATAATTTGTTTTATCTACCATTAGATAAACTAGTCGCCCATATTGACAGCAGTCAGCGTGCTGGTAATAAGGATCAACAAACGCTGCGGGAATCATACGCTTATGATGATGATAGTGCCGGCGAACAGCCTGGTACACGAGTTGCTAATCGTGATGTTTTTAGTAATGATAACGGCACCGTAAGGCGGGGGGGACAACCATGAAAATATCGATAAAATTTCTCTATTTGCCGATCGCCGTGGTGATATTACTGCTGCTATACAATAGTCTGTTTATCGTTTCTGAAGGACAACAGGCGTTGGTATTACGGTTGGGTAAACTACAAAAAAATAGCCAAGGACAGCCAAATGTCATGTTGCCAGGGATGCATTTTAAAGTTCCATTTGTTACACGAGCGCTGAGATTTGATACACGTATGCAAACGTTAGATATTGAGTCTTCACGCATTGTAACTGCGGAAAAAAAAGATGTGCTGGTAGATTATTATGTTAAATGGCGCATTGCTGATTTGGCTAAATATTACAAAAGCACTGGTGGTAATCTTACCCGTGCCGAGATCTTGTTGCAGCAACAAGTGAATGGTAGTTTACGTGCGCAGTTTGGTCGGCGTACTATTTCGGCAGTAGTGTCTGATCAGCGCTCAGCTATCATGCGAACCTTGCGTCATGAGGCTGATCAAAGTGCGGCGCCGTTAGGCATCAAAGTCATTGATGTACGCATCAAGGCAATTGATTTGCCAACAGAAGTGAGCTCGGCAGTGTTTTCGCGTATGCGCGCAGAACGCCAGCGCGTTGCTGCAGAGCATAGAGCCCACGGTAAATCATTGGCCGAGGCGATCCGCGCTAAAGCCGACGCCGAAGCCACTGTTACGATAGCGAAGGCGAACCAGCAGGCAGCGCAATTGCACGCAAATGGTAACAAGCAAGCCGCGCAAATATATGCACAAGCTTACAGTAACGATCCGCAGTTTTATGCGTTTTACCGTAGTTTGCAAGCTTATCAAAACACGTTTAGAAAAAGAAATGACATCATGGTGCTAAGCCCAAATAGTCAATTCTTTAAATACATGAATACGACAAGTAATTAGAGAACTATACCTGCAGAAAATAAATGAATAAGCATGTAGTCGTGCTAGGTAGCCAATGGGGTGATGAAGGTAAAGGCAAGATCGTTGATTTATTAACCGAGCAAGTTGATGCTGTAGTCCGTTTTCAGGGTGGGCACAATGCAGGGCATACCCTGGTCATTGGTAACACTAAGATAGTGATTCGCTTGCTGCCATCGGGTGTTATGCGTGATGGTGTGCAATGTTTCATTGGTAACGGTGTGGTTGTCTCGCTGGTTGATTTATTGCAAGAGATTGCATCCCTAGAGGCAATTGGCGTTACGGTTGCTGAACGTTTATGGATTAGCGCGGCTTGTCCGTTGATTTTGCCATCGCACGTTGCCTTAGATGAAGCGCATGAAATTTCCCGTGGCAAGGATAGAATCGGCACCACTGGTCGTGGTATTGGGCCGGCCTATGAAGGTAAGGCTTCACGTCGTGCTATTCGTTTAGGGGACATATTAGATGCACAGCACTTTACTAAAAAATTACAGCAGACTTTAGAATACCATAATTTCTTATTGACGGATTATTATCATCAGCTACCTCTTGACAAAGAGGCGATACAGGATCAAATGTTAGGCCTAGCCGTGTCAGTGAAACCTTACATAACCGACGTTGCTGGCCGCCTGGCGACATTACGTGAGCAGGATAAATGCATCTTGTTCGAAGGAGCGCAAGGCACCTTACTCGATATTGATCATGGCACCTATCCTTTTGTTACCGCATCGAATACCACCGCAGGCGCTGCGGCAACGGGTAGCGGTTTTGGGCCACTTTACTTAGATTACGTATTAGGTATTAGCAAAGCTTATGTTACCCGTGTTGGTTCTGGGCCTTTTCCAACTGAATTATTCGATGATATCGGTACCACTTTAGCAGAGCGTGGGCATGAATTTGGTAGTGTTACTGGTCGTCCACGACGTTGTGGTTGGTTAGACATTGTTGCTTTGAAACGTGCAATTGCCATTAATAGTATTAGTGGTTTGTGCCTAACAAAGATTGATGTTCTCGATGGTCTGGAGTTAATTAAATTATGTGTTGCCTATGAACTTGATGGTGAAGTCATCGATTATTTGCCCAGTGACGCTGGGGATGTAACACGTTGTACGCCAGTATATGAAACCATGCCAGGTTGGCAAACATCGACAGTTGGCATAAAGAAAAAAGAGGCATTACCCCAGGCGGCATTAAATTACATTGCCCATATTGAGGCACTGGTGAAGCTACCGATCGATATCATTTCTACCGGTCCGGAAAGAACAGAGACCATTGTTCTGCATAACCCTTTTATTGATTAAAGTTTATTCACTTTGAAGTACGGCAGATGTTGTCCACGTGAATCGATATCACTTAATTGTACCAAACATAAACGGTTATTCTTTGATAAAAGGATGACAGATGCAAAGGAATAATTTTAGTAATGACATTATTCATTAGGGTAGTCTTTATACTAAATGGTGGCGGTAATAGCTAATTTTCTCATCAAATTTTTTAGGTTTGGCGGTAAAAATATATTCAATTATCTATACTGATAAGAGACTATTTAGTCGGTGTAAATATTATTGTTATTTCTAACTGTTGATGTATTGGTACTAAATTGATGTTGAGTATTCTTAAGCATGGTTAACTTGCCAACATGCATTGTATTACGACCAGACCAACGTTATATCGGTTGTACCATGGTTCCCTGAGTCAGTAAAATATGCTAATTAAATAATACTATTTTGAATGATTCATTTACTATCGATTACTTTAGAGTCTTGCCAATATTCAACTAAATTAACAACAAAGCTAACGTCCTTAGATACAGAGAATACCCTAGATTTTGTTTTAATAAATAAAGCCATTTATTGGGCTAAGAGCTATCATCACGGACAATGTAGAAAAAGCGGCGAACCTTTTTATTCTCATCCATTAGCTGTAGCATTTATGATTTCTGACTATATGCTCAAGAATAATACGATAGTGGCCAGTATTTTGCATGATATCGTTGAAGATACGGAAGTTACCATAGCAATGGTTGTTGATACTTTTGGTTGGCGTATCGCTGAAATGGTTGATAGGCTTACCCGTGATCGGCCTAATGGCGTCAAGTTGAGTGTAGAGGAAATACTAATTAATGCTTACCATCAACAGGATAAAGAAGTGTTAATGATAAAAATTGTTGATAGAATTCATAATTTACATACCATTCAATGCTTCAATCGGAATAAGCAAATAAAAATAAAACAACAAACCTTAATCGATTTTCTACCGTTGGTGTTAAGAATGGAGCAACATGAAAATTTTGATACAATATTATCGTTGTGCATAAAAGAAAAAGAGCACCCAATATTTCAAGATATACTCAGCCTAGAATCAATAGAACTAAATCAGTCTATATCTCAATTTAACCATATTCGATATCGTGATTATTAATGCTATTTTGATAGGCTTTTTGAAAGTGTTGCACGCCAAAAACAGAGATTATGGCAACCGGTAATGCGAGAACAGCAAAGGTATATTGAGCGAAATAGTGGCTTAAGACGGGTATGGAGAAATTCAGAAAAATGAAGCCGAAGGCGCCGGAGAAAGCATTGGGTATTAAGACCGACCTTGATCTGGTTAATGTGGGAAACAATTGATAAATGATTGGACTAGCAGGGAGGCTGCTGACACCAAACAGCAACACCAGAAATTGTAACACAAGGATATCGACATTCGAACTGGCGTGTTTAATCAGGTAGGGTAAGAATAACATTAACAAAATAGTGCCATAGGTTCGGTATTTCATGATCTTAAGAGGGCAAAAAAATCTGACCAAGAAGAAATAGCCGATGAGATTGAGGGTGAAAAAAATGCCGACAAACCAGCTTTGCAGTGCAATTTTCGAAGCACTATAGCCCATATTAACCAGCAAATCCTTACAGTAAGTGAAAGGAAACAGGCCAAATAGAATATTTCCTAGCGTTAACATCGAATAATAAAAAAGTGACAATTTGGGAAAGGGTTCTTTTAAGATGTCTGGCTTAGATGCTGTTGGTATGCTTTTTTCTAATTTTTTTGCTTGGTTAAAACTACTCATTTCATGTAGAATTTTTTTGGTATTGATGCCAATTACCGTGACAAAGCCACCATATAAAAAAGTCCCTTGCCATGCCAGGGAGAATAACGCCATCCCAAGAGTGAAGATCCAATGGTAAAAAAGTGATAACTTGGGAAAGGATTCTTTTAGGATTTCCGGTTTAGGTTCTTTTGATATGTCTTTTGCTAATTTCCTTGCTTTAGTAAAATTACCAGTTTCGTACAGAGTTCTTCTTGCATAAACTCCGATAACGGCGACAAAGCCGCCGCAAAGGAAAGCCGCTCGCCAGGCTTGGGTTATGCCATGGTCGACACAAAATAGACTGATGGCTACCAGGGCGGTAGCTAAAAATTTGCCCCCACTCCACGAGCCAAGACACAGTAGCACACTCATGGCACAGCGTTTCTTGGGTTGCGCCGCCATTTCCGCTATGTAGATATCGGCATTATAAAATTCTCCCGTTGCCACGATTGCCTGTATCACCTTACACCCAGTAATGGCAAACGATGCGATGATGCCAATCTGAGCATAGGTTGGCATCATCGCAATAATGACACAGGTCATCCCGGTAACCAGCGTAGAGATAAAAATGACAGATGTTCTGCCGATTTTATCGCCCAGCCAGCCTAACATAACGCCGCCTATCGGCTTTAAGACAAACGCAGAACAAATGGCTATATTGGATAGAATCCAACTTTCTTGATCGTTTTTGGAGAAAAATATCTGATCAAGCAGCACCGCCATATGAATATATAAAAATACATCAAACCACTCCAGACAGGTTCCAATAGATAACAGTCCTACCGTTTCTTTTTGCTCCATGGTTAAATTATTTGTGGTTTGCATATCGTAACTACTGTGGTGGTTAGCTAGATTACTCGCATAGCAAAATTATAGTACAAGTAACATCCAAAAACACCTGCATCATGCCACCGCATAGTAGCCGTTTTTATTGATACGGTGTTTTAACAACTCTCTTTTCGCCATTGTATGTATAATAAAGGGTAAATATGAGGCATTAATGAAGGCGAAAAAAAACACTATTATCGATCGGCATGCAAAACGAGAAGCGGCGAAATATAAAAATCCCGTGCCTAGTCGTGAGTTCATTCTAGACTTCTTGACTGAACGTGGTCGCCCGATTAGTTATGACAAACTCTGTAATGGATTACGGCTTAATGATGCAGAACGACGGGAAGGATTACGGCGACGACTAATTGCCATGGTGCGTGATGGGCAATTGATGCGTAATCGTCGTGGTGCTTATGCGTTGGTCAATAAAATGCATCTTCTTGCCGGTACTGTTGAAGCGCATCGGGAAGGATTTGGTTTCTTAATTCCTGATCGTGGTAAACAAGATATTTTTCTTAATGCGCGCCAAATGCGCTCGGTATTTCATGGTGATCGTGTGTTGGTGCGCATTGCTAATG
>CAYWDC010000006.1:0-1795 GCA_964456955.1 uncultured Gammaproteobacteria bacterium
AAGTCTGTCGAATGATTAAAAACAATTTTAGTTATGATAGCATACAAACCCATTATGGTAAAAACAAAAATCATTTACACTTGCAGTCAATGTAATGCTCAGTTTCCTAAATGGCAGGGACAGTGTAGTGATTGTGGCGCCTGGAATACCCTGGTAGAGCAAGCATTCTCGAATAATAATACTAGCCCACGTTTCAGTGGTTACGCGACAGCTAGTGAGCACCAGATTTGTCAGTTACAAGATATAGACGTAACAGAACAGGCGCGTATGCACACCGGTTTGTATGAGCTTGATCGTGTGCTTGGCGGTGGAATTATCAATGGTTCGGTCATATTGCTTGGTGGTGACCCGGGAATTGGTAAGTCGACAATTCTATTGCAAAGTCTTTGTCATTTAGGCAATAAGATGCAGACGCTTTATGTCACAGGTGAGGAATCATTGCAGCAGATAAGTTTGCGTGCGCAACGTTTGCGATTATCAAGTCATCGACTATTCTTATTGACTGAAACGAATGTGGAAAAAATCATTGTTGCCGCAGGCAAAGCGCAACCGACCATCATGGTCGTTGATTCGATACAAACTATTTTTACTGATTATACGGCATCAGCTCCGGGTTCAGTGAGCCAAGTGCGTGAGAGTGCAGCACAGTTGGTCCGTTTCGCTAAACGAGCTAACATCGCACTATTTTTAGTTGGCCATGTCACTAAAGAAGGAGTGCTTGCAGGTCCACGTGTATTGGAACATATGGTTGATACCGTGCTGTATTTTGAAGGTGATCGTAACAGTCGTTTTCGTATCGTGCGTGCGGTGAAGAATCGTTTTGGCGCAGTCAACGAGCTTGGCGTTTTTGCCATGGGTGATAAAGGATTACAAGAAGTTAAGAATCCATCAGCCATATTTTTGTCGCGTCAAGTGAATGCTACCGGTAGTGTGGTGATGGTGACGTGGGAAGGAACGCGTCCATTGCTAGTAGAGGTACAGGCATTGGTTGATAAAAGTCATTTAGCCAATCCCCGTCGTGTGGTTGTTGGCTTGGAGCAAAATCGTTTGTCGATGTTATTGGCAGCATTACATCGTCATGGTGGTGTGGCAACGTATGACCACGATGTATTTGTTAATGTCGTCGGTGGCTTGCGTATTACCGAGACCGCAGCAGATCTACCGATTTTACTCGCCGTGGTTTCTAGTTTAAAAGATCAACCATTGCCTCAGGATATGGCAATATTTGGTGAAGTCGGTCTGGGTGGGGAAATTCGTCCTGTCCAAAATGGAAGCATACGCTTGAAGGAAGCAGCAAAACATGGGTTCAAGCAGGTTATTGTGCCACCCGCAAATGCGCCAAAAAACAGGCTGGCAGATTTAGAAGCGATCACCGTCAAGAATATTGCAGAAATGTTAAATAAACTGTAGCATATTGAGAAGTGGTGCTTGGTGAGGCTAATGTTACGGAGCGTGGCTGAGCAGGGCAGCATCGCCTAAAATCTTCAGTGCGTTTTAGCGACTTCCCTGATTTTTGTCTATGTGTTGTTACAGAATTACAGCGAAAATAGGAGTTGACCAAGTTATTAACCCTATCTATTTTCGCTACTGGTTTTATCATGCGCCCGCTCGGTGGTATCTTCTTTGGCCACATCGGTGATCGATATGGACGAAAAAAAGCCATCATCTGGTCGATGTTGTTAATGGCTGCGGCAACGACCGCAATCGGTTTGTTACCGGTTCATGTTAAACCGCATCTGATGATAGTGCTTCTATTGCTGACTTTGCGATTGTTGCAAGGTTTTTCCGTCGGTGG
>CAYWDC010000006.1:1895-15131 GCA_964456955.1 uncultured Gammaproteobacteria bacterium
CGGTGGCAACGCTGCCGTTGAAGATCTTATTGCGCCAATTTCCTAAAGAAGTGGCTATCCTGTTTGTCATCTTCAGTGCCAGCGCCATTGCTGCCTATTTTACCGTCATATTTTATCCGGTGTACCTTAGACAGCTAGGCATTGCTGCTGCTCAGGTGTTGACCATTAACCTGGTTTAAATTGGGCTTAACCGGTTTCATCTTACTGCCGCTGCCGGTGCTTTGGTTGGTCAGCCGTGATCCCATACATTTTGCCTTGGCAAGCCAATTATTATTCGCCATACTTTTTAGCATAATCCAGTCACTCAGTCCGGTGATGGCAATCATCGCCTTTTCTACTCCGCTAAGATATACGGGTATAGCGCGTTTTGTTATGGTTTAACGGTAATACTCGGTGGAACCTTCCCAATGATAGGCGTGTGGCTGATTAAGCTAACGCAGCTTTGCTTATATCCCCCGGCATTTATATCAGCCTAATTTCCCTATTCGGCTTGTTTGCCATCATCATCAGCCAGCGAATGAAAGCGTTTAGAGAATTTTTAGTTCACTAGCCAAGTAAATATCAATCAAGGCGGATTTGCTATGCACGCCTAATTTTTCTCTTAAGCGGGTTTGGTAACTATCAATGGTTCGCGGTGATATGCCTAACAATCGGCCAATTTCTTTATTGGTACGACCTTGCGCCATACCTTTAAGGCAATCAAATTCCCGCTTGGTGATACTGACCTGTTTTCCTTGGCATAAGATACAATAGTGTTGCGGCATGAGCCTTTGTTGTAATTTTTTAATGTCAGTGGATCGCATCGACACGTTTTCTATCCTATCATGAGCATGATGGTAATAGTTTAATTTAAATAATGATTGTTCGGCAGTTTTAATAACATTTTTGGCTTTATATAGAAAATAATGCTTGAACTGCACCAATAAATCCCAGTTGTTGAAATAGAATTGCAGCAAATTTTTCATTTTGTTAGAGGCAAAGGCAGCGGTTAACAAAACCAATGTCACTATCTATGTTGTAATGCTTGCCGAGCGCGTTGGCCTCGGGGTTAATTTCCTGTAGCAGAAAATAGAAGGTGTCATGTAAAAAATTAGTCTTATTGGCTTTCATAATATCGATGATCCTGTTTCTATCGCTTGCAAGTTTCTTTTCAATAACTGCGCTGCTCCATTCTGGATAAGTTGAAAGTTTCATCATGGTGTTATGAGGGTAATAGCGTATATAATCAAAAAAGCCAATGTCTGTGCCGGCAAATAACGGTTCACAAATCGCATTCATCGCATCGGCTTGGGTAAATAGGGAGTTAGTTTTGGGAATGTACATTTTTTTAATGCTTAATAAATAATATTATCTCAATATTTATTAAGCAAAAATATAAAAAAGTCAAGGCTGTCGTTAAGATCGAGAGGGTTTTAGCGCCTCTCTTTTTTGCACGTAATGCATCCTGCTAACAACAAGTGGAAAGCTTGCGACAGCAGTATTTTTAACAATGGCAATATATGCTGTAGTGCTCTAGATATTAATTTAGGGTAAAATAGCGTCTTTACTCCACAGGAGCTCCTTTTATGTATAACAAAAATATGACCATTGAAGCCTTTGATGACGAGCTATGGCAGGCGATGTTGGATGAGGAGAAACGTCAAGAGGAGCATATTGAGTTGATTGCCTCTGAAAACTATGTTTCGCCGCGAGTGTTAGCGGCTGCAGGTTCGGTATTAACCAATAAGTACGCGGAAGGATATCCAGGCAAGCGTTACTATGGCGGTTGTGCGCATGTTGACAGAGTAGAAGCCCTAGCGATTGCGCGCGCCAAGGAATTATTTGGTGCTGATTATGCCAATGTACAACCGCATTCCGGATCGCAGGCAAATGCCGCGGTCTATTTAGCATTGCTAGAAGCGAATGATACAGTATTGGGTATGAGTTTACCTGCCGGTGGACACTTAACACATGGTTCGCCGGTTAATTTTTCTGGTAGGACCTATCATGCCGTGTCATATGGCCTCGATGAGGCTAGTGGTGAAATTAATTATGCAGAAGTTGAGCATCTTGCACATCAATACAAACCCAAGCTGATCATTGCCGGCTTTTCTGCGTATTCTGGTATTATCGATTGGGCAAAGTTTCGACACATAGCCGATAGTGTGGATGCTTATTTAATGGCGGATATTGCGCATATTGCTGGTTTAGTGGCAGTCGGTTTGTATCCTTCGCCAATTGGCTATGCCGATGTGGTGACGACGACAACGCATAAGACCTTGCGTGGACCACGTGGTGGTTTAATTCTAGCCAGGGCAAATGCGGATCTTGAAAAGAAATTAAAAATGGCACTGTTTCCCGGCACCCAAGGTGGTCCCTTGATGCATATTATCGCCGCGAAGGCTGTGGCGTTTAAGGAAGCACAACAACCCGAGTTTAAAATGTATCAACAGCAGGTGCTCGATAATGCACACGTCATGGTTACAGCATTACAACAACGCGATTATAATATCGTTTCTGGAGGCACTAAAAATCATCTATTTTTGCTCGATCTGATGAATAAGGAATATAGTGGTAAAGACGCAGATTTAGCTTTGGGTCATGCCAATATTACCACCAATAAGAATACGGTACCGAATGATAGACGTTCACCATTTGTTACCAGTGGCGTGCGTGTGGGTACGCCGGCAATAACCACGCGCGGTTTTAAGGTGGCAGAAGCTCGGCAAGTTGCCGATTGGATTGCTGATGTCTTAGATAATATTGATGATGAACAAGCCATTGCGCGCGTGCGTAGGGAAGTCGTTGAATTATGTCATCGCTTTCCCTTGTATCGAACAGATAGATTATGTCATGTAGCGTAGGTATTAAAAATCGTTTTGTTTTCAATCTGCTAAGGTTTTTTTGTAAGAGGAAAAGGAGACACACTGGTGTTGCAACAGATTTTTTATATTGCCAAGGTAAGATAAGATAATCTATGTTCTGCCCATTTTGCAATGTTGCTGATACCAAGGTAATTGACTCACGTTTGGTTGAAGAAAGCAATCAAGTGCGCCGCCGGCGTGAGTGTACGCATTGTAGTGAACGTTTTACCACTTATGAAAATGCAGAATTAGCATTACCTGTGATCGTGAAACGTGATGGCGCACGTAGTCAATTTAAAGAACAAAAAATTCGCCATGGTTTATTAAAGGCGCTAGAAAAGCGACCGGTAAATACCACAAAGATTGAAGCGATAATCACTCATATTAAAGGGCATTTGCGCGCAAGCGGTGAGCGTGAAGTGTCTTCTGCGAAGCTCGGTGAGTGGATCATGGAAGAATTACACGCAGTAGATCATGTTGCCTACATGCGCTTTGCCTCAGTTTATCGCGATTTTCAAGATGTTGCTGCCTTTAGTAAAGAGATTGATAAGTTAATTGGTAATAAGTAAGGCAAAAAATGTATCAGTTTAGTCCCAAGAAACGTCATAGGGCGCGTTGTTTTGCGTTGCAAGCATTGTATCAATGGCAACTAACAGATAATGATCCGGAGGAAACGATGATAAGATTTGTTCACGAGATGAATGCGAGGAAAAACGATACGGATTACTTTCGCGACTTGGTGCGTGGCGTAACCAATAATTGCAGTAGATTAGATACTGTGTTTGCGCCATACTTGGATCGCGACATTAATGCACTTGGACCAGTAGAATTGTCCATTTTACGCGCGGCTACCTATGAAATATTGTGGCGAGCCGAGATGCCGTATCGGGTTGTTATCAATGAAGCAGTAGAATTAGCAAAAACCTTTGCTGCTGAGGAAGCACATAAGTATATCAATGCGGTAATAGACAAAGTCGCGGCCAAGGAACGCGCTCGTGAAGTGTGCGCAAGCCATTAAGCCAATGCATGAAACGGCAACAATCGAAAAGTTTTTTTGTCGCTCGCCGATAAGAGATAAAAAAGTTGTTATTGGCATCGGTGATGATGCTACCGTACTAAACATTCCGCGTGAACAGCAGCTGGTCATGAGCATGGATACATTAAACATGGGAGTGCATTTCCCAGAACAGACGTCTGCATTTGATCTTGGCTTTAAAGCAGCGGCAGTGAATCTCAGTGATTTAGCCGCTATGGCAGCAACGCCAAAATGGATGACATTATCACTCAGTTTGCCACAGATTGAATCACAATGGCTAACGGAATTTGGCGATGGTTTGTTTGCTATGTTGGAGCAACACCAAGTGAGTTTAATCGGAGGTGATCTCAATCGTGGAAAGCTGAGTGTAACCTTGCAAGCACATGGATTGGTCCCTAGAGGTAGTGCTATTTTGCGAAGCAACGCACAGGTAGGGGATTTACTTTATGTTAGTGGGGTATTGGGTGACGCAGCGTTGGCATTGCAAGCATTACAAAAAAAAACACAGCTATCGCCGGTGGCATTGTCACAGCTTTTACCAGCCTTAACGCGTCCACAGCCGCAGGTATCACTGGGTGTGGGATTGCGTGGTCTGGCGACAGCCATGATTGATATTTCTGATGGGCTGAGTAGCGACTTGCCGCGATTATTAATGGCCAGTGACTGTGGAGCGGAAATTGATTTACAGTCATTGCCGCTCAGTAAAACGATGCAAAACAGTATGCCAAGCGAAGTGGCAAAGCAATTTGCCTTTGTCGGTGGTGATGATTATCAATTGTGCTTTACCGCGCCAACTGCGGCAGAGGCAAGCGTAGCGCGTATCAGTGAACAGTTGCACGTACCATTAACACAAATTGGAGTAATTAACAATAGCAAGGAATTAAAACTACAGAATACGTCGCAGAGTTATTCGATGCTACATGCTAAGGCATTTCAACATTTTAAGCCGTAATACTATTGATAAAACACCATACCATACTTTTAATTAAACTTAAGCAGACTTATCTCAGTTGCAAAGTCAAAGGCATGAAGAGCTGGCGTCTTCTAAAGGACCAGTTGCGATACTGCGCACTAAATGAAAGACGATAGTTAAAGACAGCTTAACTGATTTGCATTTAATTAAAGAGAGTCGCTAAAATGATCTTGATTACTACAAATAATTATAGAGATTGATATAACCATTGTCCCCTTGAGGCGTCAGCCGCTTACGACTTTGCTATTAACATAAGACCAATCACCTCTGCGCTTTTCATTACTAGCTAAGTAAATAGTAAATAAAGTATATTCTTAGGATAATAATTTCATATACTATCGACTATTATCACCATGACAATGGCTCTAATACATAGCCATTGTCATCCGATGGTGCGCATAAAAACCCTTTTAATCGTGCTGGCCATGACTAGTCGAATATATTGTGATTATAACTTAAACCAATCACTAAGCAGGGTTTATACTCAAACTTGCCGGGGAATTGTATGTCATGTTACTTTTGCCAATGATATTAGAATATTTTACATGGCATGAGAAAATATAATGATGTATTTGTGTAACTATTGAAAAATGTTGATGTTAATGCTTTTCTCCGAAGTGGTCGTCAATTAGCGCACTCAAGGCAGTAATAGTTGCGGTGGCATCTTCGCCGCTAGCCCGTAGTTCTAATGTGGTACCTTGTTTTGCGGCAAGCATCATTAGTGCCATGACACTTTTACCATTAATGGTTTTATTTTCATGACACACCTCAATTTTGACAGCATATTGGTTGGCAACGTTGACAAATTTAGCTGCAGCGCGAATATGCAATCCTAGCTTGTTCTTGATGATGATTTTCTTTTTAATCACTTTTTTATTCGTCATTGCCGTTAGGTATTATCTTAACTAAGATACTTCATAATGTCTTATTGGAACATCGCCGTCATCATCTCCTTGATGTTTATGAATTGGTATTATAGTTGTAGTTGGCCTGGCCATATATAAGCGGCGCGAAGTTTTGCATTAAATTATACTGTATGTTTAATTTAATGGGTGATGTCCAAAGTGGAGTTCTTTATATTTTTCCAGCTGTGGTTTTACCTTGACAATCATTTCGTCGATCGATTTATACATGTCGTGGGTGCCTGCCGAGGCATTGAGATGTTTGCCACGCACATTCATGTTGATTTCCGCAATATTAAGATGCTCGTTTTCGATTTTTAGCAGTATTTCGATATTAGTGATGAAGTGGCCATAATGTTTTAACAGCCGAGCGATTTTCTTATATACGACCTCCTGTAGAGAGGGGGTAATTTCGACATTATGACCTGCTAAAACTAGCTCATTGATGTTCATTGCCTTTCTCCTAGTGCTTTTTGTAATTAAAATAATGTCGCTTTTTTATGCATCCTAAATCCTATATGTGGACTTTATAGCTAATCAACAGAGATTGCTTAGAAATCCAGCAATCCTAAGGTTAACTATAAAGTAAAGCTCTTACCGATATAGATGTCACGCACCTGTTGGTTTTGTAATACTTCGTTTGGGGTTCCTTCACACAAGATCTCGCCGTTGTTAACAATGTAAGTTCGTTCACAAATTTCCAACGTCTCACGCACGTTATGGTCGGTAATTAAAATGCCAATGCCTCGCGTTTGCAGATGACGAATAAAACGCTTCAAATCGATCACTGAGATAGGGTCAACACCGGCAAACGGTTCGTCAAACAAGATAAATTTTGGATTGATAGCTAAGGAGCGTGCGATTTCTACGCGACGTCGCTCACCCCCAGAAAGGCTCATGCCTTTGTTTTTTCTAATATGCGTGATACTAAATTCTTCAAGCAGCATCTCTAATTCCCCATACTGCTGTCTTTTGTTTAAGTCTTTACGCAATTGTAGAATGGCGAGCAAATTGTCTTCGACGCTGAGTTTACGAAACACCGACGGCTCTTGTGGTAAGTAACCGATGCCGAGTTTAGCGCGACGATGGATAGGTTTTTTAGTAATGTTCTGTTGATTTAGAAACACGGTACCACGTTCACCACGAATGAGTCCGACGATCATATAAAAACTAGTAGTTTTACCAGCACCATTCGGTCCTAACAAGCTGACAATTTCACCTTCTTGTACTCGTAGAGAAACGTCTTTAACGACAATACGCTTTTTATAAGACTTAAATAAGTTGTTGGCGATTAAAACGTTCATGTCGATGATTGCGTTGATTGTTTATTTTCTGCGACAAAGTATCCCTGGACTTTAGATAATAGAATAATATTGCCTTTTCGCATATTAGCATGAAAACCAACCGATGTAACGCCCATGCCAGGTTGCTCAACTTTCACAAAAACCCTGTTTTCAGCAATTTGCTTTTGTGGATAAAGCATTGCTTTACTCGTTCTCAACGTAATCTCGTGATTATTTTTACCGGCGTCCTGATGCATATAAACATGTCCAAATAAGTGTACAATTTCATCACCGTTTAAGGTTTGTCCATGTTCTGCGGTGGCCGTCCAATAGGGTTGCTGTTTAACGTAATAATAGCCGATTGGTGCAGTCAATTCGCTGCGATTTTCGGTCACATAATGATAGGCTTTTCTGCTCAGGAGACGATAAATCATGGTGCCGTTTTGGTCAGTTTTAATAACATGCATATCGGTAATAAGGCTATTGGGGGCTGGTTTTTTTGATCGTGGTTTTTGGCTGAAAAAATAATCGTAGCAATATACCGAAGCAAATACAATGAAGGTAATAATCATCGTCCAGACTAGATTTTTGCTTGCATGTGAATGAAAAATAAGTTTAAGGTTCATAAATTCTGATTGCTTGTTGCCATTTATACTGAGCTCGCAGCAGAAAATCACACACTTCACGTACCGCACCGTTACCGCCACTACGTTGTGTTATGTAGTCGGCATTTGCCTTGACCAAATCGATAGCATTGGCGGGTGCAATGCTTAATGCGGCTCGCTGCATTACTGGCAAGTCGTTGACATCGTCACCCATATAAGCAGCATTTTTGGCACTAATGTTTAATTTTTGCAAACAATCATTGAATGCCCCAACTTTTTGTGTTTTTCCTTGATAAAGGTGCTTTATTCCAAGTTCTGCCGCACGTGCGCTCACGATGGTAGATTTACGTCCGGTAATCAATGCCACTTCAAAATTGCTGCATAGTAGCATTTTAATTCCAACTCCATCTAAGCTATGGAAAGCTTTCATAGTTTCACCTGTGGCAGTGAAATACAGCTTACCGTCGGTGTGTACGCCATCAACATCAAAAAAAATAAGTTTGATCTGACGAGCGAGTTTATCAACATCTTTATGCACTTAAATTATGCCTGCTTGCAAAATATCATGAAGATGGATGACACCAATTACAAGGTGTTGGTTGTCAATGACTGGCATGGCAGTAATTTTATGTTGTTCCATTTGATTAAAGACGGTAAAGACTAACTGGTCGGCGTGTGTTGTTTTGCATTCGGTAGTCATTAAGGTGTCGATGCTAGCTTTCATGAAGTCCACTTGATTTTCCAGAGCACGTCGTAGATCACCGTCAGTAAAAATACCTACCAGCTTACCATCAGCATCGATAACAGTAGTCATGCCAAGTCGTTTTACTGACATTTCTATCAGTGCATCCTGCAACGAAGTTTTTTTAGTGATACGTGGGATCTTGACACCGCCATGCATGAGTTGTTCGACGGTTAATAATAAACGCTTGCCGAGGGTGCCGCCAGGATGGACGCGCGCAAAGTCCGCTGCACTAAAATCACGGGTGTGCAATAAGGCCATTGCTAAGGCATCCCCAATAACTAAAGTTGCTGTCGTACTACAGGTAGGTACTAAGTCTAATGGTCCTGCTTCCTCTGGAACACCAATGTTAATGTTGACCGTTGCCTGACGTGCAAGCGGTGAATGCACATCACCGGTTAGGCTAATAAGTGGAATATTGAGATATTTTATCAATGGCAATAAAGTTAAAATTTCATGGGTCTTACCAGAATTCGAAATTGCCATGATCACATCGTTAGCTGTGATCATACCAAAATCACCATGACTGGCTTCTGCGGCATGCACAAAAAAGGCAGGGGTACCAGTGCTTGCTAGTGTGGCAGCGATTTTATTACCAATGTGCCCTGATTTACCCAATCCAAGCACAACGATACGTCCTTGGCATTGCAACAAAATTTCACAGGCATTGGCAAAATTTTCGTCGATGCGTTGGCGCAAGTTATCGATTGCGGTGATTTCTTTGGCGACGACACTATTGCCCCAGTGGAGAAAGTCTTTTCTCGTGCGCATAGATCAGGTTTGCTCACTATGTTAACTTAACGTACAATAATATCAAATAATTCATTGAGATACACTAAATTTATGGTCTGTGTGGGGCGAGCAAAGATGGCGGTTACTGATGCATATGTCACTATTCATCGTCTATCGTTTTATCGTGGTCGACGGGCGATTTTTTCCGATGTTGATATAAAAATACCCAAAGGCAAAATTACAGCTATCATGGGTTCGAGCGGTAGTGGTAAAACCACGCTGTTGCGTTTGATTTGTGGACAATTGCAACCAATGCAGGGTGAGGTGATTGTGAATAAGCAGACGATCAATAAGCTGACTCATCGCCAGTTATTTGCAACACGACGGCAAATGGGCTTGATGTTTCAAACCAATGCTTTGTTCACAGGGCTAAGCGTTTACGAAAACGTTGCTTTTCCGTTGCGAGTACATACTAATTTTACCGAGGCGATGATTCGCCAGTTGGTATTAATGAAATTAGAAGCAGTCGGTTTGCGCGGTGCCCGTGATCTGATGCCAAGCGAGCTTTCAGGCGGTATGTCGCGTCGCGTTGCTATGGCGCGTGCCATTACCCTCGATCCACAATTAATGATGTATGATGAGCCATTTACTGGGCAAGATCCAATATCTTTGGGTGTATTGCTTAAGCTGATTAAAGAATTAAATGAAAGTCTTAATATGACCACAGTTATTGTTTCCCACGATGTGGTAGAGGTCATGCAAGTCGCTGATTTTATTTATATTATCGGTGATGGTCGAATTCTTAGTCAAGGTACCGTGGTGGAAATGCAAAACAGTGTTCAACCAAACGTGAAACAATTTATGCAAGGCTTGCCTGATGGTCCGGTAGCATTTCATTATCCTGCCATGCATTATGCCACGGATCTATTGAAGGAGGATGGAATTTGATCAACGCCATGCAGCGCCTTGGGGCTTGGACTTTATTGACGCTGGCGCATATTGGGGAAGCGGTTATTATGTTGTTACGTATTGTATTACGTCGTCCCGCTAAGTTGCGTACCGCTTTAAATGAGCTGCTTAAGCAGATATATGCAATAGGAGTATTTTCTCTACCGATTATCATCATTTCAGCGCTTTTTATTGGTATGGTCCTCGGTTTGCAAGGGCAACACACGCTAGCAAAGTTTGCCGCGACCAGTGCCGTCGGGCAGTTGGTGGCATTGAGTATTTTGCGCGAACTTGGTCCCGTGGTTACGGCATTACTCTATGTCGGTCGTGCCTGTTCAGCATTGACTGCCGAAATCGGTTTGATGAAAGCAACCGAGCAATTATCCAGCATGGAAATAATGGGTGTTGATCCTGTGGGACGTGTTGTCGCCCCACGTTTTTGCGCTGGTGTGCTTAGTATGCCGTTGCTAGCGATTATTTTTGATGTGGTGGCTATTTGGGGTGGCTATTTAGTCGCGGTAAAATTATTAAGTGTTGATGCTGCTACTTTTTGGTCAAATATGCAAGATGGCGTGAGTTTTCGTTATGATGCTATCAACGGCTTGTATAAAAGTATGTTCTTTGGCGTGATAACAACGTGGATAGCGCTGTACCAAGGTATGGCATGCGTCCCGACTGCTGTGGGTATTGGGCAAGCAACAACACGCACCGTGGTCTACGCTTCACTAGCGGTTTTAGGCGTAGATTTTATATTAACAGCGATGATGATGGGAGGGTGGTAAGATGAATCAAAGAGGAATAGAGGTATTAGTTGGCTTGTTCGTTTTATTCTCCGTCGTTGCTTTGCTGATATTAGCGTTGCGTGTTAGTGGCTTAACCAATATTAATCGCAGTAATAGTTATCAAGTTGTTGCAGAATTTGATAACGTCGGTGGTCTAAAGATTGGTGCACCGGTCAGTGTGTCTGGTGTCAAAGTAGGAGAAGTTAAGGATATTAGCTTAGATCCACAGACGTTTCGTGCCCAAGCAATACTAGAGATTTTTTCTAAGCAAACTAAATTACCACAGGATACTGCTGCCAGTATTTATACTGCCGGTATTTTAGGTGCACAGTATGTGAGTTTAATACCAGGTTTTGCTGAGCAAGACTTGCAAGATCAAGGGTTGATTGAAACCACGCATTCGGCAGTGATGTTAGAGAATTTGATCGGACAATTGATGTTTAATGTAAGCAAAGGCATTAGTAAATGAAATTGATAGCGATAAAAATTTTCTATATTTTAATTCTGACCATTGGATTTACCACCAATGCGTTTGCTAGCAGTGACGATTCACCAGTAAAAATGCTAAACATCGTAGCATCAAGTGTTATTGATCAATTGCATCAAGCTGAGAAAAAGGTTGCCAGAGGCGAGGAAATCCCTTTGAAAACCGTACGTAATATTGTCAATTCTATTTTGTTGCCACATGTCGATCTTGATCATATTTCACGTGCTGTTTTAGGAAGAAATACCTGGGCAAAGGCAACTGTGTCACAAAAACAAGAATTTAAGCAGCAATTTACTGAACTACTCATTAATACTTACGCGTCAGGGTTGGCGGTGACATTTAATAAGCAGCATATAGAGTTTTTCCCTATTCGTGGTGGTTACCAAGGTAAAACTATCGTACAAGTAAACAGCAAGGTTTACCCGCAGAATGCGTCACCATTATCCGTGGTCTATAATCTTGAGCGAAAAAATGGACAGTGGTTGATTTACGATATGAATGTTGATGGTATTAGTCTAGTGCAAAGTTACAAAGCACAGTTTTTGGCAATTATAGAAAATGAAGGCTTGCAGGGTATTTTGACAACCTTAGTGTCACATAATAAGGCACGAATGGCAAAACATAGACAGGTTTCTGGATCCTCGTAATGACACAGGTCTCGACTTTGCAGGATGGTATCGTTAGTATTAGCGGTGATTTAACCTTTACTACGGTAACAGCCTTGTGCCAGGCAATTCCTAAATATTTTACCGCTACACAAGATGTAGCTGTCGATTTATCAGCAGTAAAAAATTGTGATAGTGCTAGCTTGGTGTTGCTCGTTAGCATCACTCGTTTCTTCGTGGCGAAAAATAAGACGGTAACTTTTATACATTTGCCACAAAGTATGTTAACCCTAGTGGAGTTGTATAATCTACAGCAGCTTATTGTTATAAAAAAAGATGAATGAGTCTATTTTATTACAGACATTGCAACAGAGGTATCCCGAGATTGAGTTTCAATTGCAAGGTGCAGGTTGTCATTTGCAAATAGTCGCTATCGGTGAAATATTCTCTGGAATGACTCGTATTAAGCGACAACAGTTACTGAACAACGTGCTTAAGCCCTTTATCCAAAAGGGCCATTTGCACGCAGTCAACTATCAACTATTGACGCCTGCTGAAGCACGCGTAAAAAAAAGATAATAAATGAATAAATTGAATAGAGGGTTATCTACAAAAAAATGGTAATAATCTTATGCATCAATCGCGATTGGCAAACTATTTAAGCAAATTATTACAAATTAGTAACTTTAGCGATTATTGTCCTAATGGTTTACAAGTTGCAGGTGCCGCAGAAATTAACAAAATTATTACTGGTGTTACTGCTTGTCAGGCATTGCTGGATGTAGCCGTAAGAAAACAGGCTGATACCATATTGGTGCATCATGGTTATTTTTGGCGCGGTGAAGATCCTTGCATTACTAATATTAAACGCCAACGGATTGCCTCTTTATTAAAGCATGATATTAATTTATTTGCTTATCATTTACCCCTAGATGCGCATCGATTGTACGGTAATAATGCACAACTGGGGCAGCGATTGGGCTTTAAGGTAAAAATGATTATGGATGAGGGTTTGTTCTATGTTGGTGAAATACCAGACTTACCAACGGCGGCGCAATTACAACAACATCTTGCACGCGTGTTACATCGTCAGCCACAATATATACCAGGTAACGATGCAAAAATCAGTACGATTGCTTGGTGTACTGGTGCTGCGCAGCATTTCATCGACAAAGCGGCTCAGTGTGGTGTTGATGCTTACCTGTCCGGTGAGATTTGTGAACGCACTTTTCATTTGGCGAAGGAATTTCGCATAAACTATTTTGCGGCAGGACACCATGCAACAGAGCGTTATGGTG
>CAYWDC010000007.1:0-15047 GCA_964456955.1 uncultured Gammaproteobacteria bacterium
ACAACCGTTATCGTGCCTTGCCACTACTCTTAATCCTGATGCTAGGACAAATTGTTTTTGGCACTTGGTATTATAATAAACACTGGCAAAAATTGCATGCCACCTTGCAATTGAAAGAACCACAACATTACCTTAACGAAACACAATGGTGGCATTCACCACGTTCGTTGTTACCCATCTACCGTAATAATCGTATTGCAAAACCGGTACAAATACTAAACGTGCAATGGGCAGGTTTATTATCACATATCAAACAATCACTAGTAAATCAAGGTTGGAAAAAACCAAGCCGCCTCAGCTTACACACCCTCAAACGACAATTACTCGGCGAAAAAGTAACGATATTATCACCCCTGCCGCAGCGATTACAACATCGTAAGGCGGCGCTAGTCTTAATTAAACCGCTAAAACAAAAGAATACCTATTTAATCTTGCAGCTATGGGATGTTGGTTATTATTCAGCGGCAGGATCAATTTATTTGGGCAGTATTAGCTACCATTTTCCAGTAAAAACCCGACTATGGCACCATTCAACTAACTGCAATACACCTTATGCTAGTACGCTGTATCGATTAGAAAAAAATTTAACTATATGGCAATATAAAACTATCGACTTCGAGCCAAAGCATAAGCTGAAATACTACCCTTGTGCACAAATAAGCAATAAAATTTTACTGATTCGCGGCAGATAGTTATCAATTTTTTCGGATGCAAACTAAAAAATCTCATGTGTATTGAATATAGCGTTATGCTTTGTTGCCTGCGCCCATTCATATCCTATACATACTTATTTGGCTCTTTAATCCAAACCAAATGGTCATTTTTTAGGGTGCCGGTCAACTCATAAGTATCAGCTGCAGCGATGCCGTGATTAGCTTTAGGGATAACTGTAATGCGAATATCGTTATTATTAACAATGCTCAACGCCACACTTGCTACCTGTGGCGTCTCCTGCGAGGGTGGAATACCGTCACTATCTAAGGTTGTGCAACCTTCAGTAAAACTAGTAAGCGCTTTCGTCGCCGCGCAAGCTGCAATTGCTGTAGTAAACGGGGTTGCCGCCGCAATAACTTCACTGTAATAGGCTCTTCGAGTATAATTTTTGTAGGTAGGAACAGCAATAGCAGTTAAAATTCCGACGATTGCAACAACGATCATAAGTTCAATCAAACTAAAGCCTTTATTCATCTTGCCTAGCATTATTTTCCTCCAAAATTTCAATAATCCCTCCTATATATAGTTAACTACAAAAAGCATTAATTGTTATTCAATAATCGTAAAATAATCTTTGCATGACTTTGCGTACTAGCCAGTGTATACTTTATTCATTAGCCTTAAGCAGAATAAATGATTATTATCTGAAAAGCAGCGAAAATTTTCAAAAAATCCGAATCTATAATCTATACGAAGAGTAAGTATAGATTGAACAAATAACAACCATCTGAAAAAAATGAACCTACAGCAAAGATCAATATTAAAAGCAAACGATTACCAGCATTTCACTGCTGCAGAATATGACATGGTACGCTTTATTAATGAAATCATTACGCATTGTATTGCTAAGCATGCCTCAGATATTCATTTCGAACCTTATGAGAAATATTACCGTATTCGCGCACGTATTGATGGCATCTTGCACCAAATCATGAAAACCGATACCAAGCTTGCGCCACGATTTAGCTCTCGATTAAAAGTAATGGCAGCACTAGACATTGCAGAAAAACGTCTACCACAAGATGGCCGCTGTAAATTTAAGCTTGATAATCATAAATCCATCAATCTGCGTATTAACAGCTGTCCTACGTTATGCGGTGAAAAAATTGTTTTGCGTCTACTTGATGACGCTAAGGTACAACTCGATATCGAGACCTTAACCCTTAGTGATACACAGCAACAACTATTCTTACAAGCACTACACAAATCACAAGGAATGATTTTAGTTACCGGACCTACTGGCAGTGGTAAGACTGTTACCTTGTATACGGCATTACATTTACTCAATAACGTCGAAAAAAATATCTCTACGGTTGAAGATCCTATTGAAATTTATTTGCCAGGAATCAATCAGGTTAACATTAATAATAAAGCTGGGTTAAATTTTTCTACAACATTACGCGCATTACTACGACAAGATCCAGACGTGATCATGCTCGGTGAGATACGCGACCTAGAAACTGCAGAAATTAGCATCCGTGCGGCACAAACAGGACATTTAGTATTATCTACCTTGCATACTAACAATACCGTTGAAACCTTGATTCGCCTGCGTAATATGGGTGTTGCTGTATTTAATATCGCCACTTCCATTAATCTGGTGATCGCGCAACGACTACTGCGTTGTTTATGTAGTAACTGCAAACAACCTGATAAAATCAACAAAAATATTTTATTACAACAAGGCTTTTCTGCCGAGGAGTTACCCTCATTGCAACTTTACCGTGCAGTAGGTTGTAAAAACTGCAGCGCTGGTTATGCAGGTCGGACTGCTATCTTTGAATTTTTGCCACTAACTGCAGAAATCCGTGAAGCTATTTTATGTGGAGCAAACTCTCTGCAAATTCAACAACAAGCAGAAAAACTGGAGATGCTAAATTTACAACAGGCCGCACTAATAAAGGCACGTCAAGGCATTACTAGCCTCACAGAAATCAATCGTGTTATAAGTTAATGCCACTATGCAACAAACAAACGAAATAGAATTTGCTTGGCGTGGTAGAAACCAGCAAAAACAACGGTTACACGGTATCATTAAAGCAAAAAATATTGCTTTTGCTGAAATGCAATTACTGCGTCAAGGTATAGTTGTTAGGCGGATTTATAAACGTTGGTGGTGGCATAAGATCACGCTGCATAAGCGGATTAACGCGCAAGATATCTGGATCTTTACCCGCCAACTCGCCACAATGCTTACCGTCGGTATTCCATTAATCAGAGCGCTAGATACCATTGCTATCAGCACCGACAAAATTGCGATGCGTCACCTGATTAAAGAATTAAAAAAAACCATCGGAAATGGTAGTGCTTTTCATGAAGCATTGCGGCAACAACAAAAATATTTTGGCATCTTGCTATGCAACCTGGTGGAGGCAGGTGAAGAATCTGGGACACTTGATATTATGCTGAAACGCATTGCCACGCACAAAGAAAAACAACAAATTCTGAAGAAAAAATTGCGTAAAGCATTAACTTACCCAATTGCTGTGATTATTGTTGCCAGCATAGTGATGACTATTTTATTGGTAAAAGTCATTCCAGAATTTGCCAACTTATTTAATGCCGCTGGCAGCAGACTGCCTTGGTTCACTCAATTTGTCATTAACATCGCACACTACTTGCAACAATATGGGTTATTCATGTTCATCTCGTTGTTTTTATTAGCTTTTATTATTCTATTTTCCCGCAAACAATTTTTAGCTTTTTGTAAATTTACCGATCGCCTCTGGCTGAGAATCCCTATCTTTGGCATACTCACAGCCAAAACTACCATTACACGCTTCTGTCACACCTTAGCAATAACTTCAGCTGCTGGCATGCCATTGCTTGATGCGTTACAATTAGCAGAAAAAACAAGCCGTAATTTAGTATATCGAATAGCAATTAAACAGATCCGTAACCTTGTTGCTACCGGTGAACAATTTAATTACGCTATACAGACGACACATGTATTTCCTCCTATCATTGTGCAAATGGCGGCCATTGGCGAAGAATCTGGCAAATTAGATACGATGCTCAACAAAGTAGCAATTATATTTGAAGAAGATATTGAAACTCTGGTCGACAGTTTAGGTAATTTATTAGAGCCTTTTGTCATGTCAATTCTTGGTATTTTAGTCGGCGGTTTGGTTATTGCAATGTATTTGCCGATCTTTAATATGGGACAAATAATCTGAACGTAATAGCAACGCTGCAGAACCATAAATTATTAGCAATAGTCATTGTTGCACTGCTTAGCGCTTGTATCGGTAGCTTCCTTAATGTCGTTATCTATCGTTTACCAATTATGCTAAATACTGCTTGGGAAAAACAATGTCAAGAACTCTTGCAACAAGTACCATTACAACAGAAAAAACCCTTCAATTTAGTGATACCGCATTCACATTGTCCAAACTGTAAGCATACGATCAGTTGGCGACACAATATTCCTTTACTCTCTTTTCTCTTGTTACGCGGAAAATGTGCTTACTGTCAAAATCACATTAATAAACAATATCCTACTATTGAACTCAGCTGCGCCCTATTGTCTGCATTGCTTGCATCACATTACGGCATCACCTGGCAACTTTTTGGTGCACTATTATTTACTTGGAGTTTAATATCGCTATTCGTTATCGATTTTAAAGAACAGCTCTTGCCCGACGAAATCACCTTACCACTATTGTGGGGCGGTTTGGTTTTTAATATCTTTAATATCTTTACCTCGTTGACAAACGCCGTCATTGGTGCGATAGCTGGTTATTTAATCCTCTGGTCTATTACTCATTGCTATAAATTATTAACCCAAAAACAGGCGATGGGACATGGCGATTTTAAACTGCTTGCTGCCATTGGTGCATGGTTAGGTTGGCAAATATTACCACTCATTGTATTTATTGCCGCGGCTTTAGGCATTGTTTGTGGGCTTTTGTGGCTATTCTTGAAACGGAAAAAATTTAATACGGCCATTGCCTTTGGCCCCTATCTTGCCGTGACTGCTTGGTTTGCGTTATTTTTTAATGCATACTTTCTTAATTGGCAAATAATATTACTACCATAGATTTATGCTCACAGTGGGAATGACAGGTGGAATCGGCAGCGGCAAAAGCACTGCCGCCGATCAATTTTTTCATCTCGGTGCCGGGATCATCGATACTGATATGATTGCACGTCAACTCGTTAGCATGGGAAAACCCATCTGGCAAGCTATTGTCACACGATTTGGAGAAGAGATTTTAAGTGCTGATCGCAACTTAAATCGAGACAAATTGAAAAAAATAATTTTTAGCCATCGTAAAGAAAAACAATGGCTAGAAGATTTACTACATCCACAAATTCGTAGAACAGTTGAGCAACAAATCAAACAGCAGATAAACATACCATATTGTATTATCGTCATTCCATTACTCACAGAAAATCTGCCTAACCCACTGATTGATCGAATTTTAGTCATTGATACTAAAGAAACATTACAACTGCAACGCACTATGCAGCGAGACAATACCAGTACCAATTTGATCCAAGCCATCATGTCCACACAGGCAACACGCGAACAACGACTGGTGGCCGCTGATGACGTGATTGAAAATAACACCACACTAGAAGCGTTGGCAGATGCGGTACGGAAAATGCATGATTTTTATCTCGAATTGCAACAAGAGATTATTCAACACTCATGACTATTGTTTGCAAACGGAGTCAACCTACAGAAAAAGAGCGAAACTTTCTACATTAATTTTTTTCTGCTAAAGCAATGAACTACGTTTTGGTTTGTTCTATGGTGGCGAGTAGCTTTTCAAGGATGAGTTGATTTACTTCTGGAAAATTGTAAGACTTAATTTCCACAGGTAAAACCCACTTCACCATTTGCTGCTCTTTTGCTTGCATAATACCGGAAAATTCATTAACTAAAAATATGTGTAGGAAAAAGGCTTTTTCTCCATAGTTACACTTAACTTGCAGTAATAAATAAAATGATAGCGGCGTCAGATTGACTTCTTCTTGCAACTCACGAATTAATGCCTGTTCAATGCTTTCACCCACTTCAACCTTACCGCCAGGAAATTCCCACAGGCCACCTTGGAACTTGTCGACTTGGCGTTTGGCGATTAAGATCTCCCCTTGTGTATTGATAACAACACCAACGGCGACATGAATCAATGTGGTTTGTTTTATATCTTGCCGTGGCACTGTTTATATTTCTTGCCACTACCACAAGGGCACGGTTCGTTTCGCCCAACCTTTGGCTCACCACGCACAAATGGTATTTGCTGAACGATGTCTTGTTGCACTTCATTGGCCTCTAATGCTTCCATCTCATTATGGTGAAACTGCATATTCGCTGCTGCCATTTTTTGACGGCGGGCTGCTAATGCCTGCATCTCTTCTTCCGTCATTAATTGCGCTTTGATCAGTGTCGATGCAACTTCTTGTTTAATCCCTTCAAGCATATCAGTAAACATTAAAAATGCCTCACGCTTATATTCTTGCCTTGGATTCTTTTGTGCATAACCACGTAAACCGATACCTTGGCGCAAATGATCCATTGCTACTAAATGTTCACGCCAATGATTATCTAAGGTTTCTAGCAATATCGTTCTTTCAAATTGACGCATTGCTTCGGGTCCATAATGCGCTTCTTTTTCTACATACACATTGTGAAGCGCTTGGTAGATGCGTGCAAGCAAGCTTTCGGCATGGAGATCGTCTTCTTTTTTTAGCCATTCTTCAATTGGCAATTGCAATAAAAAATCATCAGCCAATTTCTTTTCCAATCCAGATATATCCCACTGCTCTTCTAAACTATCGGGCGGAATGTAGACAGCAAAGATACTATTAGTTACCTCTTGAAGAATGTTGTTTACGGTTTCACTAATATCATCAGCAATCATCATTTTTTCCCGTTGCGCATAAATGACGTGCCGCTGATCATTGGTAACATCATCATATTCGAGCAACTGCTTACGAATATCAAAATTGTGTGCCTCGACTTTGCGCTGTGCATTTTCGACTGCCTTCGTAACCCAACGGTGTTCTATTGATTCGCCGTTTTTCATACCTAAGCGCTTCATCAAAAAGGCCATTCTCCCGGAAGCAAAGATCCGCATCAGATTATCTTGTAACGAAAGATAAAAACGTGAACTTCCTGGATCACCTTGACGTCCTGAACGACCGCGCAATTGATTATCTATACGCCGTGACTCATGACGTTCGGAGCCGATAATATGTAGGCCACCAGCATTAATGACTGCATCGTGCCGTTGTTGCCATGCAGTTTTTAAGGTTTTTTCTTGCTCCACTGAAGGATTGTGTAAAGCGGCAATTTCGGCTGCAACATTCCCACCCAACACAATATCGGTGCCACGTCCTGCCATATTAGTGGCAATTGTCACCGCACCAGGTTTGCCGGCTTGTGCGATGATTTGTGCTTCTTTCTGGTGAAATTTCGCGTTGAGTACTTGGTGACGAATATTCCCTTTCTTTAGTAGACTTGATAAATACTCAGAGGTTTCAATTGAAGTGGTACCGACTAAAATCGGCTGCCCTTCAGCATGCCGTGCTTTGACATCCTCGATTACCGCATTAAATTTTTCCTCCATAGACAGATAAATCTGATCGGCATAATCTTTACGAACCATAGGCTGATTAGTTGGGATAACTACCACTTCTAAACCGTAGATTTGCTGAAATTCATAGGCTTCGGTATCCGCAGTACCGGTCATGCCAGATAGTTTATTATAAAGCCGAAAATAATTTTGTAGAGTAATTGACGCCAAGGTAAGACTCTCGCTTTGAATGTTGACGCGCTCTTTGGCCTCTATTGCTTGGTGTAGACCATCGGACCAACGTCTTCCCGGCATCGAGCGACCAGTATGTTCATCAACGATAATCACTTCACCATTTTGCACAATGTAATCAACATCACGATTAAATGCCGTATGCGCACGCAACGCTGCGGTAACATGATGCATTAAACTAATGTTTATCAATTCATAAAGGCTTTTGCCCTCCTTAAGTAAGCCCGCTTGACTTAAAAGGACTTCTAATTGCTGATGTCCTTCTTCGGTCAAGTGCACTTGCTTAGTTTTTTCATCGAGCTCATAGTCGCCGCCATCTTCTTTACCAAGTTTGCGTGTTAACTTCGGCACCAATTTATCGATGAGGCGATAGTATTCTGAACTTTCTTCGGCAACCCCGGAAATGATCAGCGGTGTGCGCGCTTCGTCAATCAAAATTGAATCGACTTCGTCAACAATGGTAAAATTAAGCTCGCGTTGTACTTTCTCTGCTGCGTAAAAGGCCATGTTATCGCGCAGATAATCGAAACCATATTCACTATTAGTACCATAAGTAATGTCACAAGCGTAAGCTGCCTTTTTTTCTACCGTATCTTGCCACGTGAAAATGACGCCCACTTTTATACCAAGAAATTCAAATACCGGACGCATCCAATTCGCGTCGCGCTTCGCCAGATAATCATTTACAGTTACTACATGCACACCCTTACCACTAAGCGCATTCAAATATGCCGGCAAAGTCGCTACCAACGTTTTACCTTCACCAGTACGCATTTCTGCAACCTTACCAGCATTCAGTACCATGCCGCCAATAAGCTGCACGTCGAAATGACGCATGCCAAGTTTCCGTACCGCTGCCTCACGCACTACGGCAAATGCCTCTGACAACAAGGAATCAAGGCTTTCCCCGTGCTGAAGACGTCTTTTAAATTCCGGCGTCTTTGCCTGTAGCTCGAGATCACTCAACGCCTGCATCTTAGGTTCCAATACATTGATTTTACCGATAATACCCTGGATCTGTTTGAGCAAGCGCTGATTACGGCTGCGCAAAATCGACGTAATTATATTTTTTACCATAATCTATTTCTCGCAAGGATTTTTCTTAAAAATTGCGCATCATTGTATCAAAAATCGCTACGCTGCGATATAATTTACAAATAGCATCTTAGATGACTCTCCTTAAGAGCAAGTTGAAATAAGCGAAATTTACTTTGGGAACCGCTAATTAATTAGGCGAAATACTGCCAATGAAACATGGCAAAAGCAGCAAAGAAATCTTATCGACGTCTGCAAAATTAAGCAGTTTAGTCAATAAAACTCTCTATCTGGAAAAGTTGGAAAAACACCTATCTTGCTTATTGCCGCCGTTGCTCTATTCCCATTGCTCGGTTGCTAACGTCCGCCAAAGTGTGCTGATTGTTCATGTTGACGCAGCAAGCTGGGGAATGCAGTTACGCTTTTATACTACGCAATTGCTTAGTCAATTGCGACAGGAGAAAGACTTTGCTCCGATTCATTCTATTAAATATAAAATTAGACTGAACGAAAAGCTACAGGCAACGATGGCAACAACAAAGCCATCTTTATCACAACACAATAAAGCTTTGTTGACGGAGCTACAGCAGTTGCTTGCTGAAAAAACTAAATTGCCATCATAGGTTGGATAATAGAGAATCAGTGAGAAAAGGTGAATAAATTGTTACTAATAACGAAAAAATCGATCTATAGTTATGTTAGAAGACACATTAATACATCAACAAATAAATGATGTTTGCTAAATAAAACGCAAATAGCAATAAAATGGTGTAGGACTTCTCTGCATTTAATTAAAATATATTCTGGAAACAAAACGGACACAATATAGACATAATTTAGAAAAAACTGTTCTTCATTATGATAGTTAAAGAGTGTTAAAGTATAGCGATAAATCGCAAAAATATTTATCTTCAGTTGTGTAAAATTGCTAAGAGCGGCACCTAAAACTCTAGAATAGGAGAATATAATGAATGTTTATGAATGTGATAAATGTAACTATGCTTCAGTCGATCAAAATAAAAACCAAACACGCTGTCCACGGTGTGGTAAAGGTAAGTTGGAGCAGCCAGAAATACCATATCCCCAGGAATTTTGGCGGAAATACCAGGCATTGAGAGAGCACATAGGGGCTAAACCTATAGAAACAAATTCTTTATTAGAAGCATTAAAAAAAACGAATCTATCCCCACTTTTCAGGTACGTTGTCAATAAAATGACAACAAAAAATGCAGAAGCTAAAGATAAAATTTCAGCCTTACAACTTCAACTTAAAAAGTTCAACTACTACGGCAAAGGAGGGTTGACCCTCAAATTTATTTTCGCTGGTTCAGGCGACCAAATTTGGGGTAGCCATGTAACTAACAAAGCAGAATATGATGAAAAACAAGCATTTTTTACAACAGCATCAAAATTAGAACATAAGTTTTCGAAAGAATTGCCGGTTGCTCGTAAAGCAGGCGTCCCTGTAATCAGTATTGATGATGAGCAAACAGAGAATATAGCCAAATTATGGTTTCGAGAAAAGTATGGTAAAAAAGGTCAAAAAATTAAGTCTATTTATACTTTTGGGGGGGCCAAGTGGAGGAATGGGTCCAGCTACAGGTGCGTTTGACTATGGCCCTAACAGCATAGACAATAATGTTTTCACAGCAGTAAAAATTTTAGATGAACTTTTAGTAGAGCATTTATTTTCCTATTTTTTTCCTACACTTACACAATACCGGATAGCGAAGATCTTGATCAAAGGCCATAGTCGAGGAGCTGTCGCAGCCGCACTTTTTGCAAAAATGACAACCATACATAGGATTGCACTGGGAATAAAGCAAGAGGTTGTTTTATTTGATCCAGTGCCAGGACCAGGCGAAGATAAGTATAAAACTAATATAGATGTAAGGGAAATAGGGAAGACCGCATATTTTTTACCGATAAAATCTGGGTGGTCTGTATTTCAACCATGCCACTTATATAATATGGATCGTTTGATTATTAGTTTTAGAGACCATGGAGCGGGAAAACAAGATCTCTTCTTATATGAAAAAAAATTCTATAAAGGCAATCGTTTAAATGATCTCCCGCAAGGAATATATCGCGAGACTTCTGAAAAACATCCAACTCTTAATTATTGGATTTTGGAAAAAATTGATAGTCAGCAAAAAATCGAAGAGCTACTTTCTCAAGTAGACGAAGCATTAAAAAAATTACCCTACACTATCGATGTAAAAAAACTTTTAAGCGCAAGTTTTACAGGTGCCGTGATGTTTTTCTCTAGAAACATCAATCATCATCCTCAGCAAATTGCAACAGATTTATCTGAATTTGTAGTAAAAGGTGATTATTATGAACAACGTTTTAGCTATATTTATCGTTTATTAACAGCTAATTACTGGAATCTCCCGTAGCTTAAATGCTGTTGAGCAATAATAGAGCACCACGATTTTAGCCTGAGGCATTTGTTTAATAGAAATTTCGCTAAGCAATTGCCGCTAAAAAATCTAGACCGATACCACCGGCTGCATGAAAGTAATGGGCGCTTCTTTTGTATCGGTGAATGTAACGATTTCACAAGCATCAGCCTGGGCGAGAAATTGACGTAGGAGTTTATTATTAAGCGCATGCCCTGATTTGTGGCCTTTATATGCACCGATAAGGCTATGACCTAATAAATACAGATCACCGATCGCATCTAAGATTTTATGTTTGACAAATTCATCTTCATAACGCAAACCATCTTCATTAATGACACGATAATCATCCATAACCACAGCATTCAGCAAACTGCCTCCCTTTGCGAGGTTATTCGCCCGTAACATTTCGTAATCTTTTAAAAAACCAAAAGTACGCGCGCGACTGACTTCTTTGACATAAGAAGTACTGGAAAAATCTAATTCAGCTGTTTGTGCTGAATCTTGAATAACGGGATGGTCGAACTCTATCGCGAAATTAACCTTGAACCCTTCATAGGGAGAAAAAACAGCTAATTTATCCCCCTCAGAAACTTTGACCATTTTTTTGATACGAATAAATTTTTTCGCAGCATTTTGTTCCTCGATACCAGCAGACTGTAGCAAAAATACGAACGGAGCGGCACTACCATCCATAACCGGCAATTCATCGGCGGTGACGTCCACATACACATTATCAATACCAAGTCCTGCCATTGCCGAGAGTAAGTGTTCGACGGTGGCAATATGTACGTTATCGACACCTAAAGTTGTATTCCTAGTGGTATCAACAACATTAGCAACGTCAGCCTTAATTTCTACAGCTGGTTCAAGATCAACACGGCGAAAAACAATACCCGTATCCGGTGCTGCCGGACGTAAAGTAATAAAGACTTTTTCACCATGATGCACGCTAACACCGGTAGAGCGGATCACGTTTTTCAGTGTTCTTTGTCGTATCATCGAATTTCTCTTCTGTAAATTTGTAAATTCATTGTATTAAAAATGACCATCTAACAAAAAATTATCGCATCATAACACAATGGAACAAAATTAAAAGCAAATGTAACCTTAAAACAAATAAAAAAGCAAAAGTAAAGGAGATTAGTCACGGCGACGCAAGAATGTAGGCAGCTCGAGATAATCCATATCGTCGCCTGCGGACGAAGCTGTTTTGGTTGTTATTTGTACCGAAGAGAGGGGTTTTCTCCCCGGTTTACGCAGTACCGCCGGCTTGTCGAGCGGAGTGTAGCCAAGAGCACTCTGTACAACGGGCTCTATGTGTCGCCTAGTCCCTTTTTCTGGACGCATCACCTGTCCCAGACCGGTCACCACCAGGGTAACGCGTAATTCGTCTGTCATGGTCGGGTCGATGACCGTGCCGACGACGACGGTGGCGCTTTCTGCAGCAAAATCCCTGATGACCTCACCAACGGCCTCGAACTCGCCGATAGACATATCGGGACCAGCGGTAATATTGACCAGAATACCGCCTGCACCGGTCAGATCGACGTCTTCTAATAATGGACTAGCGACCGCTTCTTCGGCGGCGATACGGGCACGTTCTTCGTCGATGGCGACACCGGTTCCCATCATGGCCATGCCCATTTGTGACATTACTGTGCGCACGTCGGCGAAATCAACATTGATTAGGCCAGGGCGGGTGATGAGGTCGGAAATACCTTGGACTGCGTTATAGAGGATGTTGTTAGCGGCCTTGAAGGCGTTGAGTAAGCTTATTTTTTTCCCTAAGATACTCAGTAGCTTATCGTTTGGGATGGTAATCAGCGAATCGACGTATTGCGCTAATTCGTGTATGCCTTGTTGGGCTGAGGTCATGCGTTTTTGGCCTTCGAAGGCGAAGGGTTTGGTCACCACGGCAACGGTTAAAATGCCCATTTCCCGTGCGATTTCTGCGGCAACTGGCGCGGCACCGGTGCCGGTGCCGCCACCCATGCCGGCGGTGATGAATAACATGTCCGAACCTTGGATCATTTCTGCGATACGCTCGCGATCGGCCAAGGCCGATTGCCGTCCCACATCTGGATCGGCACCGGCGCCCAAGCCTTTGGTAATTTCACCGCCCAGTTGCAGTAATTTTTCTGCAGAAGATTTTTCCAGTGCCTGTGCATCAGTATTTGCACAGATAAATTCGACGCCCTCAATTTTTTCGGCAAGCATATGCTCGACTGCATTGCCACCACCACCACCGATGCCGATGACTCGGATGACCACGTTTTTTAGGTTGTTATCCATTGGTTCAAACATAAAACTCTCCGAACGTTGCGCGAAATATTGGCTATTATAACGCAGAAATTAAGAAATGCCTAAAAAGCAAGCAAATTCTTTCACCGGTCACCGTCGTTTGCTGAGCGTTAACATTGTGCTAATTGCCGTTACGCTAGATTACGTTGGAACCAACGCTTCATGCGCGCGAAGACGTCTTTATTTTTGCGTAATTCGATGAGGTCGTCTTGCTGCTGCAGGCCATAGAGGAGTAACCCTACCCCGGTTGAATACACCGGGCTGTTGAGCTGTTCTGCAAGGCCTTTAACCCCTTCTTTAATGTTATTTGGATAGCCTATGCGTGCGGGCATATCTAAGATTTGTTCGGCGAGCGTTGTTAAACCCGGTATCTGTGCACCGCCGCCGGTAATGACGGTTCCTGCGGTTATGGCGTCTTGTAAACCACTGCGACGTAATTCGGAAGAAACAAGCTTGAATAGTTCTTCATAGCGCGCTTCGATGACTTCTGCTAATTCACGTGCCGTTGCTTGCTTGCCACGACGGTCACCGGGACTGTGTACATCAATGGTGTTTTTGGCATCCGCGAGTTTTTCCAGCGCACAACCGTGTTCTAGCTTCAACTGTTCGGCATATTGTATTGGCGTACACATGGCAATGGCAATATCGTTAGTGACTTGATCACCCGCAATGGGAATGACCACGGTATGGCGAATGGCGCCATCGATAAATACGGCAATGTCGGTGGTACCACCGCCGATATCAATTAAACACACACCGAGTTCTTTTTCATCTTCGGTAAGTACTGCATAGCTCGATGCCAATTGCTCTAGGATGATGTCGCTAACCACCAGGTCGCAGCGTTTAGCGCATTTAATGATGTTTTGTACGGCACTGACTGCTCCAGTAATGAGATGTACCTTGGCTTCCAAGCGTACTCCAGACATACCAATGGGCTCTTTAATACTCCCTTGATTGTCAATGATAAATTCTTGCAGTAAAATGTGTAGGATCTTTTGATCAGCAGGGATTGCTACCGCTTTTGCAGCATCGATGACACGTTCAATATCACTGGCAATCACTTCATTGTTTTTAATAGCAACGATGCCGTGTGAATTAAAGCTACTGATATGATTGCCTGCAATCCCAACAATAGCGGATTGGATTTCACAACCTGCCATTAACTCGGCCTCTTGCACTGCGCGTTGAATCGATTGCACCGTTGCTTCGATATTAACTACTATCCCTTTTTTTAATCCTTTAGAAGCGTGACTACCAACGCCAATGATTTCAATTTCATTATCTGCGTTGGTTTCACCAACAAGCACCACGATTTTTGATGTGCCGATATCCAAAGCAACAAGCAAATTTGATTCAAGTTTCTTTCTTCTGTGTTCAATCTTATTTTTTGACATGTACTGTATCCTTTGCACTGATGACCTCAATCAAGATTATCAAAGGTTAAAATTTTCCATTATTCTACCAACAACTAAAGTAAAATACCATCATTCTCTATCAATTTGCTAGCAGCCAAAAGTCCTCAATTGATGACCGAGTAGGTGAATACTGTCGACAATGTAGAATTAAAGATGTTATGTGTTGATGACATGATCTAAATCTGCAAGCGCAATAAATATGGGCATATCAATAACAGGGGTTTTGTTCTTTAGAATGAATATTTGATATAGACAGTTATAGAAATCATCATTATTAAATTGTTACACAATAAGTAGCATTAAGTTTTTACTATAAAACTAAAATCTTAATTCATGGTAAAAAAATCGGCGATTTTGACGTAACTTTTGTAATGTTGCAAAATCATCGTAGTTATAATTTT
>CAYWDC010000008.1:0-2410 GCA_964456955.1 uncultured Gammaproteobacteria bacterium
TAAAAACACCTTTTTCGGTAGCAAAAGAAACCATCAGCAACTATTCGATAGCCAGTTTTTGCTGGAGAAATGCTATTGGAGGTTAGATTAAGTTCCCACTTTCTATCTAGATAAAATAGCTTAACTTTTACCAGATTTATCGTAGAAAAAAATCCATTTCAGTAAACCACCAACTGCCAATACCGGGATCATTACTCCAAAGAAGCGTGAAACAATTACAACTACTTCTAAAGCATGACGATTTAATGTTACTGACAAAATCCCCAAGATAATTGCTATCGACAAAATGGTTCTCATGATTGCCTTGTAAGCCATTTACACACTCTCCTAATTGGTAAACAATGTTTTTGAAAAAGTCGCGCTACACCTTAACACTTATGTACAATGTACGCAACTGCTACCCCTCTAAATAGCCTAAATATTTAAACTGCGTGGTTGAGCTAAACGACAGAATTGGCTAAAATAATTCTTTAAGTAAGCAAAATCATTAGTAAAAGCGATTTAAGCCATCATTAGTCACAGTGGAGGAAGCAATGAAATTATTAACGACCATTTTTGTCGTGATTACACTCAGCTACAACTGTTCACTTTACGCTGTTACGCCAAACCCTGAGATTGCTGGGCCAAACCCTCGAATTGCTGGGCCAAACCGTGAAATTGCTGGGCCAAAGTCCGAGGCAAGCGCAGATATTCAAATCAATGGACATTACCTCGTTATTCCTTTGCAGCATGGCAACCATTGGGTACGGATCAGCACACAAAGCAACGGCAAAACCGGACACGTGGTAGTGCAAAGCCAAGTCGGTAAGCATGGAAAAATTGTCACCAGACACTTTGACATCAACAATAAACATCCCAAGCATTCCTACCATTTCGTTGAATATTCGTCTACAGATAAGCTTGACAGCCGACAAATAAAACAACTATTGGCTTCACTGCAACGACAACAGCAAGCCATGGATCGTTTCTTCGCACAACAACAAGCTGAGATGCAGCGACAGTTGGTGGCAATGAACCGTAAGATGACACAGTGGCAACGCGAGTTCTTTCAAACCAAGCGCCCTGATGAACATCTCTTAGACCAATCGCAACCCGCCGTGACGAACGCTACCCCTTAAATTGTGCAACTAGTGAAAGCTACCGTACTTGCTAGCAGCAACAGGGGTAAGTTAGCAGAATTTCAAGCGTTATTCGGCGAGCTAGACATTAGGCTCATTCCCCAGGGTCACCTTGATATCGAATCTGTCGATGAGCAAGGCAAGACGTTTGTTGAGAACGCGTTATATAAAGCCCGTCATGCGGCTAAACAATCGGGACTAGCAGCAATTGCGGACGATTCTGGATTGAGCATCGACATACTCAACGGCGCCCCGGGCATTTATTCTGCCCATTATGCCGGTACTCACGGCGATGATGCAGCTAATATTGCAAAAGTATTAGGTGAAATGAGAAACGTGGTAGACACCCAGCGCAGTGCACACTTTCATTGTTGCTTAGTGTTTGTGCGCGATGCCGAGGATCAACAACCCATGGTCTGCTCTGCCGACTGGCATGGGCAGATATTAACTGCACCGCAAGGTAAAGGGGGTTTTGGTTATGATCCCATCTTTTATGTACCGACACACAACTATAGTGCAGCGCAACTGGATCCCATGGTGAAAAACCGCATTAGCCATCGTGGGCAAGCGATGCAATTGTTACAAAGTAAACTGCAGCAAATATTAACTTATTTCTGATGGCTAATCTTCGGTGGCAACCACGGGGTTTGCAACTATAATAGCATTTGTAGGTGGTCACGACACCATGTTATTGTTTTCATTTATTTAAAGATTAGTATTGGGCAGATATAGGGTACCGGAGATGTTAGGCCATCCTGTCCCCCTAACATCTCGCTTTTTTAACGCGACACTGCTAGGGCCTCTGCTGCCGTCGTCAGCCGCGCTCCGTGGCCTTCGGCTCACTTTGCACCACTGCTCAAATGGCGCTACGGCGAACATATAGATTTTTTAAAGCACGTAGTGAGTTTAAAAAATCCCCTGTGGTTTATAGGACTTATTGTACTCATTGTATTATTCATTTATGTTTTTTTGACTGCGATTATTTTTCTTACTCTTCTGGGAAGAGGCGGGCTTTCCTTAGGTACGGCTCGTATCCACAACCGAATAAATGATCGGGCTTCTTCCGGTCCAAGAATGTCTCGTTTGTTGATAGCGATTGGTTTGCTTTCTTCTTCATAGGACAATTTCCGTTTCAAAGGCGGAATAGCAACACCTTTAAACCCTAGATTTTCGAGATGGTCCAACTTACTTGTCATGTAAGGATCAAAGATCGCACAGTTGAGAACATATCTGAATAGTTCGATGGTTTCTTGAAACTTTGCTTGCAACTTTTGTAGGACCTGTTGTCGCCC
>CAYWDC010000008.1:2510-14229 GCA_964456955.1 uncultured Gammaproteobacteria bacterium
TTGCAACTGTTTTTCGAACTGTTGTTGAAATTTTTGATCTAACAGTTGTTGCGCTTTTTGCAATTGTTGTTGGTAGTTGAGAACATGTCTGAATGGTTCGATGGTTTCTTGAAACTTTGCTTGCAACTTTTGTAGGACCTGTTGTCGCCCTTTTTGTAGCTCTTGTTGGTACTGTTTGAGCTTTTGTTGCAACTGTTTTTCGAACTGTTGTTGAAATTTTTGATCTAACAGTTGTTGCGCTCTTTGCCATTGTTGTTGGTAATGGTGTAGGTAATAAAGCCCTGTTATCTCTTCCATGAGTTCACTTAATGTATAGCTTTTATTTGGTATGCGATTAATTAATTCAGATAGTTTGTATAGCATATCCTTATCCGGGGTTCGCAACAAACCTTTATCATGCAATTCTTGATTCAATTTTTCTTTGATTTTTGATAGTCGTACTTTATAGCTTTCCGGTAGCCTAAAAGACGGGGTTCTTTCTGCAATAAAAAGATTCAATTTTTCTTTGATTTTTGATAGTGGTACTCGATAGCCTTTCCGTCGTCCAGGAATTGGGGTTGTGTGTTCATATAAACTATCTGTGACTCCAAGGATAGTGCCAAAATCTACGTAACCAGAGTATTGGTATAGCATCTTTTGTTTTTGCACTGCATCTAGCCAAGATTTTCTGTGTGAGTTAAAATATTTTCGGCAGTCTTGTTGGTATTTCTCTGGTAAGTTCATCTTATCAATATCACGTTGTAACGATAATACCAATTCGGGGCCGTATGCCTTCTTTCCGGGTGGTATTAGATAAATTAGCACAAAGAAGAGTGTTTGCCCTATGGAGCGAGTAGCATCGGTATCTCTGTGCCATGCCATTTGGTATGCGTCACGATTGGCGTAATAATGAACATCAACATACAAGTGGTGAGTGGATAATGCTTGCCAGTTATCACGGATATAGCTAGAAATCATTGTTTTATCTAATGCCATTTTGACTATCGTTTCACATGATTTTGCACAATTGTTCATATCTTGCACAGAAACGATTCTGTAGCCCTTTATCTTAGAAGGGAAACACTGCAAGAGCCCCGTACCTGGTTCTCTTATCAAGCCACAGTACAAAATCGGTATCTCTTTTTCTGTACCGCCATTTCCTTTACTGGCAACTTCCTCCAGGATTTTCGCATCTTTACGCAAGCCTTGATTTTCTTGAAAATTAGATCGGACTATGCACCAGGCTTTACCGCCTTTTAAACTTAACACTTCTCACCTCCTTCAGCAGCTGTTCATCTTTTCAATGGCAAGATAAAAAGTTAAAGGTCATACAACATCTCAAGCAAAGAACAGGGTATTTCTAACTTCCCTGTTAATCCTCTCGAATATTTTATCGCGGACAAACTTTTTATCTGTGTTTAAGTTATTTTTTAATATCATAAATTAACTTCTAATGCAAGATAAAATCTTTTTATTCTTCGTCAACTCCCAATTACCTAATTTTTTGAGATAAAGTCTGTTGTCGAAATGTTGTATTTCTTAGCTTAAGAAAATAAAAAATACAACAAATTTATTCATATATCGCTATAATGCAGGTTTTATCGTGCAAATTTGGAGACATTGTGCTCAAGATCCGCAAAAAACGACGGCAGCAGCGACCTGTCATTGCAGTTGATTTAGCTGACACAAAAGCACATCTACTGCTTGCCGCAAAGGCTTCACCGTTTGCTCATTTGCTCGCAATAGACAATGTTACTTATGATAATGACATGTTCGAACAAGGTGTTGCTACGCAGTCAGAAAAACTGGCACGGATCTTGCAACCCGTGTTAACTGCTTACCCTATCGATAGCGTCGCCTTACATATTGCTGATGAATTTATCATCAGTGATCATATTTCCACCCCCGATGATCTCGGTGCGGAAAATCTTGAAGCATATATCACACTTGAACTGGAATCTCGTTTATCTGTTCCACTTGCGGAAGTTTATTTTGACTATACTATTGCAAAAACAAAATCCAACGACTATATCTTTGCAGCTTGTAATAAAAAAATAGTCGATTCACGAATTGAAATGATAAAAATCCTCGGATTGTCGGTTAGTTTTGTCGGCATAGAAAAATTTTTACTCGCAAATCTACGCACACATTGCCAACAGCATAACTTGGCAATGGATGAACTTTTCAAAAAATGGCAGATTCATCCTGAGGTTAATCAAACACTATTAGATCAGCATGGGCAAACTTTTTCTATTGCGGCGGCACTCGCACTGGAAACATTATGGCGCTCTTACACTTAAATTTGCTGCCATGGCGAGAACAACAACGCCAGCAGAACATAAAAATATTTTTCCACATTTTACGGTGGTGTATTATCATCATCGTTAGTGTCACTTTATTAATAAATGTCTATTTATATTTAAAGTTAAAACAGCAACAATTTCGCAATGACTATCTGCAAAAGCAGATTAATATGTTGCAGGTCCCACTTATCGAGTTAAAAAGCAGCATACAAAAACATAAAACTACTATTGCCCGTTTACAAACATTCTCTGCGATAAACACGCAACGCTTGCAGCAGCTGAAACTCTTCAACGCCATTAGCAACCTCTTGCCAACAACCGCTTATTTGCGCACCATGGAAAATAATACTCCGTTTTTGATATTATCGGGACAGGCGACAACTCAAACCAGCATTGCCACAATGCTACTAGAGTTAAAGCGCCTTTCTTGGTTAAAAGATCCGGAACTAAAAATAAGTATCAACCCACAACAAACCATCTATAAATACGATTTTATGTTAAAACTGCGTCAAGGTTAACATGATGCGGCATGGTAAATTTGCTTTTCGCTACGATAACATTGCGCATTGGTCCAGCCGGAAAAGAGTAATAGTTATACTACTCGTATGCATCATAAGTGTTGCCATTAGTTATCTGTTAAGCGTCGATTTATTCTATAGGCAATTACAAAATTCCCGTGTAGAAGAAAATGCGCTCAAAAAAAACGTTGCGCAATTACAACGACAGTTGGGACAAATGCCAGCATATAAAAAACAACTGCAGCAACTTAAAAGAACGACGCAAATATTTAGTGATGATCTACCAAATGATTCGACGTTGCCGGCAATGCTTGCTGCGATCACTACTCTGGCAAAAAGCGCGGGTTTACACATGCAAAGCTTACAACCATTACCGGTAAAAAAACAACGCTTTTTTAGCGAAGTGCCGCTGAAGATTCAAGCACAAGGTAATTTTCAACAAATTATTCACTTTGTTAACGCGCTAGCACAAAGTAGAAATCACGCATTGCTCGATGATTTTAAGCTTAGCAAGTCCGAGGCTAAAGGAGTGCAATCACTACTGGATTTTGATTTTACGGTTAATATGATCTTCTTAACTGTGCCGCTACAGCACGACATTATTAGCGAAAAACCAGCGAGATGAAACATAATTTAATAGTATTTTTTTGCGGATTCGCCTTCTTATTGCTTAGTGGGTGCCGACAACAAAACAGCTTAGACGATTTAAAGCATTACCTTGACACCAGCAAAAAACAGCCCGCCATACCGATTGCTAAGTTACCTGATTTTCATCTTAGAAGCGTAACAAAAACAGATAGCAAGAAACACCGTGATCCATTTGTTGCAAAGACAATTCGCTTAAGCTCTGTAGAGCAATTACAACAGTACGCACTTGCCGATTTAAAATTAGTTGGCACGCTGATGCAACAGCAACATCGTTTGGCACTGTTACAAACACCACAACGTATCGTGTCGGTAAAAGAAGGACAAATCATTGGCACCGAGACTGCAAAAATTATCGCTATTATGCCTACATATATTAAACTACACAGCATTAATGGAAATTTAATACTTAAATTGGCACATTAATTATGTTAAATACGATAGCTAAATTATTGCTGCTCACTTTATTGCTAGTAACCATCTGCAACTTTAAACCAAATGCAGTAGCAAAAACGATGCCTAAAACATCGTCAGAAAACACCCTCAACCTAAATTTTAACAATATTCCGGTACGCACCGCTTTGCAAACACTCGCGAAGTTTGCTCATACTAACATCAGTATCAATGAGAAAGTCAGCGGCAATATCACCTTAAGTTTACAGAACGTTACCTGGCAGCAAGCTCTGAATATTATTTTAACTACTCAAGGATTGATACAACGTCAAGTTAGCCATGTGATCATTATTACACCGGCAGAACAGTTGCTCACACAGCAACAACAACAAAACCAACTCAATCAAACGATCGAAGACTCTCAGCCAATGATTAGCAAAACCTTCCATATCAAATATGGCAAAGCACAAACCTATTACGACACTTTAAAATACAATCACAACGGATTGTTATCCACTCGCGGAGTGATCATGATTAACAAACGTACCAATTCCTTATTCATTAAGGATGCTCCCACAAGGCTTAACCTCATTGAGGATTATCTGCAAAAAACTGATATTCCAGTCAGGCAAATAGAAATAGCTGCCCGTATTGTTACTATTGACAAATCTTTTGAACGGCAACTGGGAGTTAAGTGGAAAATAAAAGAACGAAAAAAGACTAATGGCAGTAGCAGTGCCGATAATCATTTTAAAATAGATTTTGGCGCAGCGTCAATTGCAAATACTATGCCTGCCAATATCGCCATGTCAACCTTAGCAAGCAACGTGCTGCTGGATTTGGAGCTATCAGCAATTCAAGCAGCAGGGGGTGGTGAAATTCTCTCCAGTCCACGGTTGCTCACCGCCGATCAACAGGAAGCAATTATTGAACAAGGTACTGAGATTCCCTATAATGAAACCACTCGGAGCGGTGGTACGGCAGTCACTTTTAAAAAAGCACTATTGCGTTTAAAAGTAACCCCGCAAATCACACCACATAATCAGGTTTTGTTGCGTCTTGAGGTGAATCAAGACGCCAAAAGTACCGATATTAATGCAGGTAACATGCCACTCATTGATACCAGACATATTAGCACTAACATTTTAGTCAACAATGGCGAAACTGTGGTACTAGGCGGTATTTATGAACGCAGTAAAAGCCACTCTGTTGTTCGTGTGCCGTTTATGAGCTCTATCCCGCTGTTAGGTAAGCTCTTTAGGTCGAAAGCCATTACAGACAAGCGCAAGGAACTGCTAATTTTTGTTACCCCGCATATTGTCAATAAACACTGGGAGCAAAGCAAATATAGTAGCATGCGTCGAAAAATACCGATAACATAGAAATCACATAACAACCAAGTAACTTAAATGAAACATCGTTTAATACAAGCCTTACATCGTCAACCCGTTGACAAAATACCAATATGGTTAATGCGCCAAGCTGGCCGTTATTTGCCAGAGTATCGTAAAATACGGGCACAAGCGGGTGATTTTTTTACATTATGTAAAACACCAGAACTTGCTTGCGAGGTGACCCTGCAACCGTTACAACGCTTCGATTTGGATGCGGCAATTATTTTTTCCGACATTCTTACCATTCCCGATGCCATGCAACTAGAGTTACAATTCATTACCGGCGAAGGACCACGATTTACCGATCCACTGCGGACGTATAAGGCGATCGATAAACTTGCTATCCCCGACCCCGAAGATGATCTAGGCTATGTCATGCAAGCCATTCGACTAACAAAACAAGCACTTGCTAACAAAGTGCCACTGATTGGTTTTGCCGGTAGTCCATGGACGATTGCGTGTTATATGGTAGAAGGCGGGTCAAGCAAAAATTTCGCCGTCATAAAAAAAATGCTCTATGATGAACCACAAATACTGACATTATTATTACAAAAATTGGCTGACAGTATTGTACTCTATTTAAACGCACAAATTGCCGCCGGTGCCGATGTGATCATGTTATTCGATACCTGGGGTGGCATATTAACACCCAACGCCTATCGAGAATTTTCTTTGTATTACATGCATAATATTTTACAGCGACTGCATTTACAGCAAAATAAACACCATATACCCACCATCTTATTTACCAAATATGGCGGCAATTGGCTACAAGATATTGCCAACAGCGGCTGTGATGCTATCGGCTTGGATTGGACCATTGATATCGCTACAGCTCGCCAATTGGTCGGCGACAAGGTGGCACTACAGGGTAATCTTGACCCGAGCATCATGATGACCAACACCGATAGTATTATTGCTGCCGCCACAAAAATTCTTGCCGATTACGGCAAGCATCCAGGCCATATTTTTAATCTTGGACACGGTATTACACCGGATGTGCCGCCAGAACATGTCGCCGCCCTCATCGAAACCGTGCATGATTACCATAAAAACGTTGGTTTTTATTGACAAAGTACATATGCAATCGTCGCTAGGACAATGCTTGACAGAAAAGTCAATAAATGGTAACCATACTTTTATGTTTAAGGTTGTTTCCGCTGCCATCGCTGGCAATGCTTTAGAATTTTACGATTTTACCGTCTACGGATTTTTTGCCTCGACCATTGCCGAGAATTTTCTCCCGAAGCAAGATAAGCTCACTGGCATTTCGATCGCCTTTCTGATCTTTTTCATTGGGTATCTCGCCCGTCCCTTGGGAGCGCTACTTTTTGGACAAATGGGTGATCGGCTCGGGCGCAAATCGGCATTGTTGGTATCGATTTGGCTAATGGCCTTGAGCACCTTTGCGATCGGTATATTACCTACTTACGAGAAAGTTGGTGTTTTGGCGCCGTTATTGCTGTTAGCCCTTCGGATATTGCAAGGTCTTTCTTGTGGTGGCGAATTGACCGGCTCAATTATTTTTACGGTTGAACATGCACCCAAGGCTCAACGCGGCTTTTATGGTAGTATTGCTACAACAGGTTTTTCTTTAGGCTTATTGCTAGGTTCCTTCGCCGGTTGGATAATCCATCACAGCTTCAGCGAGTTACAAGTAACCCAATGGGCTTGGCGCTTGCCTTTCTTACTGAGCGTGTTGGGTGGTTTCCTCGGTTGGTTGGTGCGACGTGCCACAATGGAAACCGAATTGTTTCTCGAAATCCACCGACTGCCCAACACCTTTTTTGATCTCCGTCGTGACTATGCTAAGCAAATGCGACCTGCCATGTTGATTATGGGCATAAAAATATTTTCTTCTGTACTAAGCTATTTATTTTATGTCTTTATGATCACCTATATGAGGGAAAAGTTACACTATACACAACAGCAAGCATTGATTATTAATATCTTTTCACTCACTTTATTTATTTTACTCATACCCTGGATAGGTAAATTAAGCGATAAAATTGGCCGTCGTCCGATAATGATTGTTGCTGTCATCGGCATTATGATTTGGGCATGGCCATATTTCTGGTTACTGCAACAACACAGCATTGCCGCAGGACTGCTAGCGCAAGGGGTGATATCGCTATTTGCCGCTGCTTACGCTATTTTCATGGTCACCATAGTGGAAATCGTCCCAACACAAATGCGCTTTACAGTCGTCTCCGTAGCGTACGCAGTCGAAGCCAGTCTAGTTTCTGGTGTGACACCATTGGTAGCAACGCTGTTGATTAAGATTACCCAATCTTATGTCAGTCTGATAGCTTATCTCTTGGTCGCTGCGCTAATTTCCTTGTTTGCGGTCTATCAAGTGCGGGAAACACGCTACGTGCCGAAAAACATTGATCAATATATTAAAGAAAGCGTGATGAAAATAGCCCGCAAAATGCTCGTAAAAGGTGACAGGGTTGAGAAAGTGGCGGCGATTACTGGTCTACCTGAGGACGAAGTTGCGGCAATGAAACCCTAGTTCATTTTTAACAAAAGTTAAATGTCTTAGTGCCAATCAATAAAGCGCAAGTTGAGATAAAAAAATAGATAAACCGTCGGATTTAATTTATTATCCATATGCCTTGTTGAGCAAGGTTAAAGTGTAATAATATAAAGGTAGCTTATTACGATTAACCATTACAATTGCTACAATGTCCTAACACTTTACATGTATGGTATCATTATTGTCTTTCACCAATTGACACCTGTACTGCACAATAGGATTTGGTAAAATTTATTAAAGTTAGGATAAACTGCATGAGTGAGACTGCGCAACTACCTAGCTATGATGATGTCCAGCAGACTTTAGAAACCATTGATTTTCCATTAGGCGAGGCAGAATGCCATGGTTTAGCGAGCGGCATCATTAGCGCCACTGATAATCCCAGCAAAGCCAAAGAAACATTGTTGAATTTATTGACGAGCACTGACAACGAAACCATTACAATAGAACCAGCAAAAACATTACTCACCGCTCTGTGTGACACCACGGCAGCACAATTGGCTGATATCAATTTTGGTTTTCAACTATTGCTACCCAATGATGATGTCGACTTAGCTACTCGTAGCAAAGCGATAAGCGCATGGTGCCGAGGTTTTATTGCGGGTCTTGAGCAGGCTCGAAGTAAATTTTCCACAACTACAACAAAAGAATTACAAGAAATTACCGGTGACCTTAATGAGATAACACGAATCGATGTGCAGGCAATCAACGACACTGAAGCAGAAGAGGTTGCGTTTAGCGAATTAGTCGAATACGTACGTTTTGCTGTAATGACTACCTACACAGATTTGTTATTAGAAAATAAAAATAGAATAACCACCAATACACCGCAAAAAAAGCACTAAAACATATGATGACTGCGAACGAATATAGACAACGACGAAAAAAATTAATGCAGCAAATGGGTAATGACAGTATTGCCATAATCTGCACCAATCGTGAATTTACACGCACCCAGGATGTCGACTATTTATTTCGTCCCGATAGCAACTTTTATTACTTAACCGGTTTTGCCGAGCCAGAAGCGGTCGCCGTCTTGATCCCCGGCAATACCGAAGGAGAATTTATCTTATTCAATCGTCCGCGCGATAGCAGTAAGGAAATTTGGCAAGGGGTACGTGCTGGGCAACAAGGCGCCATCGAAAATTTTGCCGCCGATCGTGCCTTTGCTATCGACGACCTCGCTACGATCATGCCCAAGCTGTTCCAAGGAAAACAAAAACTCTTTTACCCGTTTGGTTCTATTAATCATGTTAATGCCGACATCGCTGCATGGCAAAACACTTTACGGCAGCCAGTGCGTGCCGGTATTGCCACTGCCAACACACACATTGATGTCGGCGATATTATCAATGAAATGCGTGTCATTAAAAGTGTGACAGAAATCAACCTACTTCGGCAAGCGGCTAATGTCAATAATCGGGCCCATCAACGGGGGATGCAAGTCTGTCGCCCAGGCATCAGTGAAATACAATTGAGCGCCGCACTCAATTACGTTTATGGTCAGCACAACTGTCTAGAAATGGCGTACCCACCGGTGGTCGCGAGCGGTAATAATGCTTGCATCCTGCACCATTTGGCAGGAGAAAAAGTCTTGCAAGACGGTGAGCTAGTATTAATAGATATGGGCGAAGAATATCAATACTATGCTTCTGATGTTACCCGAACATTACCGGTTAACGGTAAGTTCTCTACCGAACAAAAAGCCATTTACGAATTGGTTCTGCATACGCAAATGACCGTTCTCGATAGCATTAAACCAGGGATCCCATTTAATGAGCTCCAACGCTTAGCCATAGTAACGATAACTGAGGGATTGCTTGCACTGGATTTATTGCAAGGAAAACGCGATGATTTAATTGCCAATAAAGCCTATACCGCATTTTATCCACATAATATCAGCCATTGGTTAGGACTCGATGTACACGATGTCGGTGCCTACAAAATTAACGATCAATGGCGTCAACTACAACCTGGGATGGTAATTACTGTCGAACCGGGTATTTATATCCAACCGAATAACGAACAAGTCGCTGCTAAGTGGCGCGGCATCGGGGTGCGTATCGAAGACGACGTTGTTGTAACCAGCAACGGACACGAAAATCTCACTGCCGCGCTACCAAAAACAGTGCAAGATATCGAAAATCTGATGGCAAGATGAACAGCAACTACGATATTATTGTTATCGGTAATGGCATGGTTGGTGCCAGCATCAGCTGTGCGCTGTCTGCTATGCCGTTGCGCATCGCCATCGTCGATCAACATTTGCGTCGAATAACTAGTGCTGCTCCTGTGTTGTCTGATGGACGGAAAATCGCCCTTTCCTTTGGTAGTTGCAAGATCCTGGAACAGTTGCGTATTTGGCAACATTGTGCAAAAAGCGTTAGCGCCATTCAACAAGTCCAGATCTCGAGAAAAAATACCTTTGGTGTGGTGCGTATCGATGCCGAAGCAATGCATGTTGCCAGCATGGGTTACGTGATTGCCGCAGAAAAATTGCAACAAGCACTCGACATCACACTACAAAAATACAAAACGATTGATTGGTTTGAGCAAGCAATATTAACCGCCATCGACCTTGGCAAGCACAACACTATTCACATCAAACAAAATGAGCGACAACAAACGCTATCTGCGAAGTTGATCATCGCTGCCGATGGCGTGCTATCGCCTAGTCGACGCTTACTGAATATACCCATCGTGGAAAAGGATTATCAACAAACTGCGTTAGTTGCTAGCATTCAGGTAACACAGGCAACAACGCCTATTGCTTATCAGCGTCTGCTGGGTGATGCGGTGTTGGCGATGTTACCGATGCAAGGACAACGCTATGGTGTTGTTTATACTGCACCGACTACGAAGACAAAGGCGTTATTGGCTCTCGACGATGCGGCCTTATTAAACGAGCTGCAACAGCAATTTGGTTATCGTCTAGGACGACTAAAACAACTGGGTAAACGTTTCACTTATCCGCTTAAGATGATCATCGCTGAACGACAGACAAAACCGGGTTTCGTTTTACTTGGTAATGCCGCACATACTATCAGCCCAATTGCGGCACAAGGATTTAACTTAGCATTGCAAGATATTTACTGCCTCTATCGTTTGCTACAAACGCATAGCAACGATTATGATTTAGCTCTAAATTTATACCGACAACAACGCCAACAGGAACAACAACGCATCATTGATTTTACCGATCGGCTCACGCGCTACTATAGCATTGATCATGGCCTCCTGGCAGCCGCGGCGTTAATCGGCACCGACCTGTTACCGAACATCAAAAGGCACTTCGCACAACTCGGTATGGGATTAACACCACAAGTGCAAACTTTGCTGCGAACATCTTATGTCACCTGATTTCGATATCGTTATTGTTGGTGGCGGCATGGTGGGACTTTCCTGCGCCGCCGCCTTAGCAGACGCCCCCCTTAACATCGCGCTAATCGAAAACAAGGTACCCGACTTTGACGGGAATAACGATGCTTATGATTTACGCGTCAGTGCCATCAATGCGGCAACGCTACACATGTTGTTTCATTTCCGGGTTTGGCATGAGCTTCCCTCAACACGTATAAGCCCCTACTCCCACATGGTTGTTTGGGCTGATAACGCAACATTACACCTTTCTGCTGCGGACGTTTACCGCCCCGAGCTAGGATTTATCATGGAGAATCGTTTGTTACGTAGAGTCTTATGGGAAAAAGTGAAACGGCAAGCAAATACCCACATCATTTGTCCAACACGACTGTCGCGCATACAAACATTACCAGAGTTAGTCCAGCTGCACATCGATAATGATCAAACCGTTGCGGCCAAATTAGTGGTTGGTGCCGATGGCGCTAATTCTTGGTTACGGCAACAATTAGCCTTGCCGCTTAAAAAACATGATTATCACCACCATGCCCTGATTACCACGGTAACGACGGAAAAACCACATCAACAAAC